>NZ_JAVJAN010000047.1:0-20253 GCF_031344075.1 Clostridium aquiflavi | reverse complement strand
GAACTTAGGAATGCTAAAATGAGTATAGTCCCATTTTAGCTTGCTCCCAATATAAAATTGAGACAAGCAGTAAATGTGACAATATTCATTAAGAATTCTCAAAGTCCAATTACAATGCCACTTTACCTATTGCATATATCAACACGCATTTAAAACATATCCTAATTTTAATTTTTTCATTGTTGGTTTTCAGAAAAATTTAAATGTTTTAGAAAATATTAATCACAAAAATAAGTATGAATTAAATAAAATAGGGGCATAATAAAATTAATCCTTATTTATATATAATAAAAATTTAGTCTCTTATAGTTAGTACTATTTACTTGTTAACTTTTTAAAATACTTATAAAAACAAGGGTATAAGAAAATAAAATATACTTTCTTATACCCTGTTTTTCATTATTAGCTCTGTTTTATATAAATGTACTACCAAAACATAACATTTATGTTTTTATTTCTTTCCAAATCTATCAAGTGCATTTTGTAAATTTTCAATTTGTAATTCAAATTGATCTTTTAAATCTGTCACCTCTGTTTTATCAATAATGTCCTCATCTTTTTTATCTTCAATTTTATCTTTAGCTTCATCAACATTATCTTTAAGTTCGTCTAATTTGTCTGTTATTTCATCGAATTTATCCTTTAAGTCTTCACTTTTACCTTCTAGATCGGCTTGATTCAATTTATCTGTTAATTCATCAGCTTTATCTGCGAATTCTTTCATCATTCTTTCTTTGTCTTCATCAAACTCGTCCATTTTATCTGCTATTTCAGATGGAGTATCTCTTAATTTGTCTTTTAATTCTTGAATGTCATCTGAATCAAATATATCATCAACCTTTTCTGAAGATGGTGTTTCATCTTCTGATTGTTTTACAGTCAAAACATAATCATCCTGTAAATTACACCCTATTAGACTAAATCCCAAAATAAAAATTAAACCCATAGATATTATTAAATTTCTTTTTTTCATTTATTCACCTCAAACAAAAACTTATAATTTTCATATGTATTTTACTTATGTATCATATTTTAATACTTTTGTATCTTTTATTCAATGTTTTTAGACTAATCAGTACTAAAAAAAATAAAAACAAGCACCTCAAAATGATTTCATAATCATTTAGAGATACTTTATTTTAACATATATTTATAAAGCTTCTATAATATTTTCATCTATAACTTCCTCTTCATTTTCAAATATTTCTTCATTAAATTCACCTTCTTGTTTTGCTACTATGGTTGTACAAATAGCATCACCTGTAATATTAACAGCAGTTCTAGTCATATCTAATATTCTATCTATGCCCATGATTAAAGCTATACCTTCTACAGGTAAATTTACTGAATTAAATACCATTGATAATGTAATAAGTCCAACACCCGGCACTCCTGCTGTTCCTATAGATGCTAATGTTGCAGTAAGTATTACTGTTATATAGTCATTTATACCAAGATTTATTCCAAATGCTTGTGCTACAAATACAACAGCAACTCCTTGCATTATTGCTGTTCCATCCATATTTATAGTTGCTCCTAACGGTATAGTAAAAGATGAAATTTTCTTAGATACACCAATCTTTTTACTCAGTGTATCTATTGATAAAGGAATAGTCGCATTTGATGTTGCCGTAGAAAATGCGAAACTCATTACTGGTGCAAATTTCTTAAGAAACTTTATAGGGCTAAGATTAGAAAATCCTTTTAGCATTATCATATACGTTCCTAAACATTGTAATGCTAAAGCTAAGAAAACAGCACTCATATACTTTAACATAGGCGTGAATGCATCCCATCCAATAGTTGCAAATGTAGTTGCTATCAAGCAAAAAACTCCTATAGGTGCAACTTCCATAACTATCATTGTCATTTTCATCATTATTTCATTACTTGCCTTAAAGAAATCAGCTACTATTTCTGTTTTTTTCCCTAAAGTAGCTAAAATAATTCCTACCATCATCGCAAAAAATATTATTTGAAGCATATTTCCTTCTGCTAATGCATTTATTGGATTTATTGGAATTATATCTAAAATCACATCAGAAAATGCTTTACTTTCAGCTATAGTTGGTTCAGTTATTTGAATGCTAGACATATCAAGACCTATTCCAGGATTTATAAGTTTTCCAACACTAATAGCTATAGTTACAGCAATTGCTGTAGTAGCTATATAAAATGCCATTGTCTTTATACCAACTTTTCCAAGCTTCTTAGTATCACCTATTGCTAAACTGCCACATACTAGTGAACAAAACACCAACGGTACTACAAGCATTTGCATTGCCCTTAAGAATCCTTTTCCTAATATCTTAAATACCCCATCAATTAAGATAACATCTCTAATCGTTCCTTTTGGAACAAAGTTATATAAAATTATACCACAGATTGCTCCAAGTATTAACGCAATAAATACCTTTGTAGTCAAACCTAATTTATTTTTCATAAAGTCCCCCCAATCATTTGAAAATGAATTATAAAATTATTTTCTTGCATTTGTTATATTTATATTATATTCTACAGTTCAAAGATTGTCCATATGTTTGTGAGTTTATCTACTTATATCATATTAAATTTTATAATAGTATATAATATTTTTTGCAATTTTATGAATAAACTACAATTCACTTATTCATTTTACATACTTTTGACACAATTGAATTTTATTATATAAAATAATTCACATTAAATCTAAAGTTTATATGCAGGATCTACATGTTCTAAAAGTTTAGATTTTTTTCTTTACATCTTATTTTTCCTCTTTAATTTTAAATTAAAGCTCTCCTAACTTATATTTGCTCAAATTTTATGTAACCAAAAAGGCATATTAGGTTACAAACCTAATATGCCTAAAATTAATTCTATAAATTTTTAATCATTCTTCTTTTTTGAGAAATCTTTTAATGTATCTGCAATTGCAGCTATACTTCCAAGTGATGATAAAGTTTCATTTGGTAATATAAGCTTATTTGCTGGATTTAACGCCATTTCTTTAAGCGCTTCAACTTGCTTTAAAGCAATGACTGTTTCATTAGTACCAGAATCAATAATCGCAGTATTAACTTTTCTTATAGCTTCTGATTCTGCAATGGCTATTTGTTCAATAGCTTTAGCTTTACCTTCTGCTTCAAGTAATTGAGATTCCTTTAATCCTTCTGCTCTTCTAATATTAGCTTCTTTTTCTGCTTCAGCTTTAAGTATTTGAGATTGCTTTTCTCCTTCTGCCTTTTCTATTTGAGATTGTCTAAGACCTTCTGCTTGAAGTATCATAGCTCTCTTGTCTCTTTCAGCTCTCATTTGCTTTTCCATAGCTTGTTGAATTTCAGCAGGTGGTATAATATTCTTTATTTCAACACTTAAAATCTTTATACCATATGCATCAGTAACTTCATCTATTATACTTAAAAGGTTTTGATTTATTGAATCTCTACCACTTAATATTTCATCTAAACTCATATTACCTAAAATATTTCTTATGTTTGTTGTTGCTGAATAAACTATACCAGCTGTGTAATCCTCTATGTTGTATACTGCGTCTTTAGCATTTAACATTTTAAAGAATATTACGTTATCAACTGAAATTTTTACATTGTCTTTAGTAATAACTGATTGTGGTGGTACATCTAAAATTTGTTGTTTTGTTGAAACTTTTCTTCTAACAAAATCAACAAAAGGTATTAAGAAATGCCATCCTGGTTCCAATACTCTACTGAATTGTCCAAATCTTTCTACAATACATAAATACCCTGTATTTACTACTTTTATTGACGAAAATATTGTAAATATTATAAATATTAATATTAGTGGTGTTCCTATAAGTCTAAACATTTTTATTTTCCCCCTCTAACTTTTTAATTTTAAATTTTGTGCCATCAATGCTTGTAATAATGAACCTTTCGCCTGCCTGAATATTCTGCCCTTCATTAACTACAGTCCAATATATTCCATTGATTTTTAAGGTTGCTTTTTGGTCTATATTTTCTTCTGCTGTTATAACTTTGCCTATATATGTCTCTTCCATAAGCGGTATTCTATGTTCTGAGTTTTTATATTTCTTTCTTATCCATGGATATCCTATTGATATTGATATTATTCCTACTATTAAAAATATTATTACTTGCAACAAAAAAGTAGCTTTCAATCCAGCTGCAAAAATTGCTGTAAGTGCTCCTATGGAAAACCATACAAATAAAAAACTGCTGGTAAAAACATCAATCACAAATGCTGCAACCGCAATCACAATCCAGAAGATTATACTTCCCATCACCTTCACCCCTTTTCTTTTATTTCCTAAATTTCTTAATATTAGTATACCATTAATTAATATGCAACAATTAATTATTTAAGATAACTCTATTATACAGTATTAATTACTTTATTACAACATATTTCTTATCTTTTAAACAATTATTTACCATCCCTTACTTTTCTTTAAAATACCATATATACTATTATCGAACATATTCCAATTGATTTTATATAATTTTCAGCATATTATGATTATATATACAAATGCTATTTGGTTATACTAAAAGCATATACTAAAAAAATTGGAGTTGATCTAATATGGATTTTATAAAAATTGCATCCGCATGTCCAAAAACTAAAGTTGGAGATATCAATTATAATATATCTAATATTTTGAAATGTATAGATGATGCTAAAAGTAATAATAGTAAATTTATAGTTTTTCCAGAACTTTGTGTAACTTCATATACATGTGGAGATTTATTCTTAAATGATACTTTATTAAACAAATCAATAACTGGAATAAATCAAATATTAAATGCTACAGAAAATTGTGATATGTTAATTGCGCTTGGAGCACCACTACTTATAAATAGTGTGCTTTATAATTGTGCCTATTTGCTTTTCAAAGGTAAAATATTAGGTATAGTTCCTAAATCATATATACCCAACTATAGTGAATTTTATGAAAAAAGATGGTTTACAGAAGGACTTTCTTTAGAAACGCAAGAAATAGATTTACCTATTCAAAAAAATGTACCTTTCGGAACAAATCTCATCTTTTCTTCTCAAATAGCTAATTTCGGAGTTGAAATATGTGAAGACTTATGGGTAACTATACCTCCTAGTTCATACCTCTCTTTATTAGGTGCACATATAATAGGAAATTTATCTGCTTCAAATGAATTAGTAAGCAAAAAAGATTATAGAAAAAGTCTTGTTTCAAATCAAAGTGCTAGATGTCTTTGTAGTTATGTATATTCTTCTGCCGGAGTGCATGA
The DNA here is from genome assembly GCF_031344075.1 of Clostridium aquiflavi. Classification (NCBI taxonomy): domain Bacteria; kingdom Bacillati; phylum Bacillota; class Clostridia; order Eubacteriales; family Clostridiaceae; genus Clostridium; species Clostridium aquiflavi. Next base: position 15,007 of record NZ_JAVJAN010000047.1, on the reverse strand, counting down.
ATCCTCTACAGATTTATTATTCAGTGGACATTTAATGATAAGTGAAAATGGTTCTATTTTAAAAGAAAATGAAAGATTCCAAAGAGAAAATGAAGTTATTTACTCTTGTGTAGATATTTTTAAACTTAAATCTGAAAGACTAAAAAACCTTAGCTTTAGAGATGCTACTAAATTCACAGGAAAAAAACCTCATATAATAAACTTTAAATTTGGCTGTACTAATATTAGTCACTTTGACAGATTTATAGATAAACATCCATTTGTACCATCATCTAAAATAGAGCGTGAAGAAAGATGTAAGGAAATATTTAATATCCAAAGTGCTGCTTTAGCTAAAAGATTTGAACATACAAGTTCTAAAAAAGCTGTAATTGGAATATCTGGAGGATTAGACTCTACCCTTGCACTTCTTGTTATAGTTAAAACATTCGAACTACTTAACTTAGATAAAAGTAATATAGTTACTATAACAATGCCTGGTTTTGGAACAACAGATAGAACTTATAACAATGCATTAACTTTATGCAAAGAATTAAATTGTGATTTAAGGGAAATAAATATAGTAGATGCTTCTCTTCAACATTTTAAAGACATAGGACATGATAAAAATATTCATGACGTTACTTATGAAAATGTTCAAGCAAGAGAAAGAACTCAAATTTTAATGGATTTAGCTAATAAAGAACAAGGTCTTTTAATAGGAACTGGTGATTTATCCGAGCTAGCCCTTGGATGGTGTACTTATAACGGTGATCACATGTCAATGTATTCAGTAAATCCATCTATACCAAAAACATTAGTTAGATATTTGGTTAGATATGTTGCTGAAAAGGAATCTAACGCAGAAGTTAGTAAAACACTTATTGATATCTTAGATACTCCTGTAAGTCCAGAATTACTTCCTAAAGATGCAAATGGAGAAATTTCGCAAAAGACTGAAGATATAGTAGGACCTTACGAACTTCATGATTTCTTCCTATATCACTTTATAAAGCATGGATCATCAAAAGATAGAATTTTATTTTTGGCTAAAGAAGCATTTAAAGATGATTATAGTGATGAAGAAATTGAAAAATGGCTTAATAAATTTATGTGGAGATTTTTCACTCAACAATTTAAAAGAAGCGCTTTACCAGATGGTCCAAAGGTGGGAAGTATCTCTTTAAGTCCTAGAGGAGATTGGAGAATGCCTTCAGATGCAGAACCTTGGAAATAATTATAAATTAATCAATATTTTTATAATTATGTTATTAATCTAGTAATAAATAGAGACTTTTTATGCTTAACTATAGAAATTTTGTTTTAGTAGTGTTAGAATAAAATGTATTAAATAAAGGCAATAAGCCTATAGATATGGAGGAATGTACAATGGGGAAAAAAGTTGATATGGATTGGGGTAAACTAGGATTTAGTTACATAAAAACAGACTATCGTTATATTTCAACTTGGAAAGATGGTAAATGGGATGATGGTAAGCTTGTAGAAGATAATATGCTTAAAATGAGTGAAGCTTCTACTGTTCTTCATTATGGTCAAAGTTCTTTTGAAGGATTAAAAGCTTATACAACAAAAGAAGGGAAAATACAATTATTCAGACCTAATAGAAATGCTGCTCGTATGAATGAAAGTTGTGATAAACTTCTTATGCCAAATATTCCTGAAGAAAAATTTATAGACGCATGTATGCAAGTTGTTAAAGCTAACGAACATTTTGTTCCACCATACGGTACTGGTGCAACTTTATATATTAGACCTGTTATAATGGGAGTTGGAGATAATATCGGCGTAAAGCCAGCATCTGAATATATTTTTACAGTATTTTGTATGCCAGTAGGACCTTACTTCTCTGGTGGATTAAAACCTTGTAACTTTATCGTTCAAGATGAATTTGATAGAGCCGCTCCACACGGTACTGGAAAACAAAAAGTTGGTGGTAATTATGCAGCCTCTCTTGAAGCTCATAAAAAAGCTACCGATGCTGGATATGCAGATTGTATTTATTTAGATCCTACTACCCACACAAAAATCGATGAAGTTGGGGCTGCAAACTTTATAGGAATAACTAAAAATAATGAATTTGTAACACCTAAATCTTCATCAATATTACCTAGTATAACAAAATATTCTTTACTTTATATAGCTGAACATTATTTAAATATGCCAGTATATGAAAGAGAAGTTTTTGTTGATCAATTAGATGAATTTGCAGAAGCTGGTGCTTGTGGTACTGCTGCTGTAATAACTCCAATTGGGGCTATAGATTATAACGGAAAGAGATTTGTGTTCCATAGCGAAACTGAAGTTGGACCTACAATAAAGAAATTATATGAAATACTTTCTGGAATCCAAACAGGTGATGTAGAAGCTCCTGAAGGATGGATATACGAAGTTAAATAGATTTTTAATTTATACTATATTTTAAACAAGTTTTAATATTATAGCATAAAACTTTTAAAGTAAAGAAGCTTACTTTAAAAAAAGTAAAATACAATTAAAATAAAAAGCAAGGTAGTATGAAAAATATTAATTAAAATATTTTTATCTACCTTGCTTTTTATACTATTCAATTTATACTTTCCAGTATTTATTATTTTAGTATTCCTAAGTTCAATTACTTAGTCCACTTTACTTATGCATATATCAATGCACTTTTAAAACACAGCCTATTATTTAAATATATCCACCATCAGCTCTTATAATTTGACCTGTTACATAAGAAGAATCATCACTACATAAAAAAGAAACTATTTTTCCAATTTCATTTGGATTTCCAAATCTCATCATTGGAATTTCTTCCTCTAATGCTTTTTTATCATCACCTTGTAAAAAAGCATTCATTTGTGTATCTATAACTCCTGGTGCAACACAATTTACCCTTATATTAGATGCTGCTACTTCTTTTGCTAAGGATTTCGTAAATAGATTTATTCCACCTTTTGTAGTAGAATAAACCACTTCACACGAAGCTCCCACTTCCCCCCACATAGATGAAATATTTACGATTGATCCATATTGTCTTGATATCATATCTTTAATAACATGTTTCGTTAAATACATAGCTCCTATTAAATTTGTATTTAATAAATTATCAATATCTTCCTTAGTTAAATCCATAAATAATCCTATATTACTTTTTCCTGCATTATTAATTAATATATCTACTTTCCCAAACTTCTCTATAGTATGTTGTACTAACTTTTCACTTTCTTCATAAGAAGATATATCACACTTATATACTGCACCATATCCACTAACATCTTTTATTTCTTGCAGTGTTTCATTTGCACCATCATCATCTTTAGAATAATTTATAATAACGCTTGCGCCTTCTTTTGCCAATTCTACAGCAATTCCCCTTCCAATCCCTCTTGAAGAACCAGTCACGATTGCTATTTTCCCAACTAATTTTCCCACGTTTTTTCTCCTCATCTTATCTATTTTAATACTCAGTATATTATTTTTAAAATTATCAATTTATTCAATCGTGTTTTAATTATAGCCCTATATTTTTAATATGTGTAATATAATCAGTAAGTAAAATAGTTTTGCAATTTTAATATTCTTAGATTTAATTACTATAATCTACTCAATTTTACTTATACATCTATTGACACCTTCCCAAAACATCTTCTAATATAAAGTCTATTTTAACACATCATTAAAAACTCTTTTAACATTTTTGTAGAAGATTTTTTCTACATCATTTTCTGTAAATCCATTTTTCTTAAGCACATCATATAGCTTATAAAACTCTGAGCAATTTTGTATTTCAACCTCATTATCTATTCCATCAAAATCACTACCAAGAGCTATAACATCGATTCCTCCAATATTTCTTATATGCTTTATATGCGTTAGCATTTCTTCTATAGAAGATATTTCTTCATTGCCTAAAAAACTAGAGCAAAAATTTATTCCCATTACTCCACCTTTATCTGACAATAATTTTATCATTTCATCAGTAAGATTTCTAGGATGATTAGTTATTGCACGTGAATTAGAGTGTGATGCTATAAAAGGTTTCTTACATAATTTAACCAAATCATAAAATCCACCATCAGATAAATGCGATACATCTGGTATAATACCTAAAATCTCCATCTCTTGTAATATATCTTTACCTAAAGATGTTAATCCATTTTCTTTAAAAATATAGTTTGCATTTGGGTATCCAAGCTTATTTTCATAATTCCAAGTGATTGTAATTATTCTAATTCCCATTCTATAAACTTCTCTTAACTTTTCAACATCACCTTCTATTACTTCCCCTTCTTCTATAGATAAAAATGCTCCTATTTTATTTTTTCTATTACATTCATCTAACTCTTTTATATTAGTTACAATTTCTATTTTATTTGAATTGTTATCTAATTCAAGTTTAAAGTTATTATAAAGCTTTAAAAACTCTTCAAAAGGAGTTTTAGTAATGTCTTGATCTATAAAAAAAGCAAATACTTGTGCTAAAGCCTCTCCTTTTTTTAATTTATCTAAAGTAACCTTACAAACATCATTTTTTATGTTTAATTTATCATAGTATATTTTACTTGCAGTATCACAATGTAAATCAATAAAATTCATTTATTTTTCCTCCAAAATTTATTTCATTTTATAATCTTTTTGCATAATCTAAATATTTTTCAATTTTCTCTGGCCCCCCTATTATGCTTCTCTTTATATATAAACTATTTTTTTCATCAACTTCTACACTCCATTTTATCAAATATATTTGACCGTCTACTATTTCAATTGTAGTTATTGTTGACGGAAATACACAACATCCATCATTAAAATAAAGACCCTTTCCCGCTTCTGGAAAAACATCATGATGGGTATGTCCACAAATAAGCATTCTTTTTTCTTTTCTTGCTGTTCTCTCTAAAATTTCATCAATTTTACTTCCTTTTCCATAGTTGTTAGCCGGACTCACTGGAGCCTTAAAGCCTGCAAAGCCTTCTAATATTCTCCAAACATATCTAACTAAAAATCTACTTATTTTCCATAACTCACAATTCATAAAATCTACTTGATGACCATGAAAAACTAATATATCTTTGTTCGTTGGAGTATATCTCAAAACAAGGCCTTCATGAAATTGTATATTATTATAAAGTTTAACTAACTCTTTACCAAAATTATATCCTATTTGAGCAAGTAATTTTTCTTGCTTAGGTATAAAATTAGGTTTAGCTTTTACCATATCATGATTACCATAAAGTAAATATAATCTTTTTTTAGCATTAAATTTATTTAATATTTTAAATATATCATCATAATTATAAGCTATATCTATGCAATTCTTATTTTTCCATAATTCATCCCCATCACCTATTTCAATTAAGTTAAAGTCATCCTTCAAATAATATCCAAGAGCTGCTTTGTATATATTTTTATTAGGCCTTAATGAATCCGCATTTCCACCATCACCTCTATGCATATCGCTTATAAAAACTATTTTAGAATTTTTATCAAATTCTAATACTGGACTATCTTTTGATATTCTCTTAATAAATTTACCATTCATTATAAAACCCTATTTAAAATTAATTCTATCTATTATATGCATTTATTAAATGTGTGGTTAATTATATAAGGTTCTGTTTTAAATATGTGTTGATATATATAATAGGTAAAGTGGCATTGTAATTGGACTATACTCATCTTAGCATTCCTAAGTTCAATTACTCAGTCCATTTTGCTTATGTATATATCAACACTCTACTAAAACACAGCCTTACATGAAAAAAAGCTGTTCAAAACAGAAATTATATTTCTATTTTGAGACAGCTTATCTTAAATAATTAAATTCAATTATTATTTATATAGAGGATACTTTTCACATAAAGCTTTTACTCTTTGCTTATATTGTTCTAAGTCTTTATCTCTATTAATGATTGTTTCGTTGATTATATCTGCTATTTCTTCCATGTCTTTTCTTTCAAATCCTCTAGTTGTAATAGCAGCTGTACCTATTCTAACTCCTGAAGTTACAAAAGGACTTCTAGTTTCATTTGGTACTGTATTTTTATTAAGAGTAATTCCTACTTCATCTAATAATTTTTCAGCATCTTTTCCTGTAATATCTTTGTTATTCAAATCTACAAGAATTAAATGATTGTCTGTTCCATTAGATACTAACTTAAACCCTCTTTTTACTAATTGTTCACCTAGTTCTTTGCAGTTTTCTACAACGCTTGCCATATATTCTTTAAAACTTGGATCTAAAGCTTCCTTAAAGCATACTGCTTTCGCTGCTATAATATGCATTAATGGACCACCTTGCATTCCTGGGAATATATTTTTATCTAAGTCCTTAGCATATTTTTCCTTACAAAGTATTAATCCACCTCTTGGACCTCTTAAAGTTTTGTGTGTTGTAGATGTAACAAAATCTGCATATGGTACTGGTGATGGATGTAATCCTGCTGCTACAAGCCCAGCAATATGAGCCATATCAACCATTAAGTATGCTCCAATTTCATCACAAATTTCTCTAAACTTCTTAAAATCTATTATTCTTGAATATGCACTTGCACCTGCAACTATTAACTTAGGTTTGTGCTTTATAGCCAATTCTCTTACTACATCATAATTTATTTCTTCAGTATTCTTATCTACTCCATATGATACAAAGTTAAATAATTTTCCTGAAAAATTAACTGGTGAACCATGAGTTAAATGACCTCCATGGCTTAAATCCATACCTAATACAGTATCCCCATGTTCTAAAATTGTAAAATAAACAGCCATATTAGCTTGTGAACCAGAATGTGGTTGAACATTTGCATGTTCTGCTCCAAATAACTCCTTAGCTCTTTCACGTGCTATTTCTTCAACGCCATCTACTACATAACATCCACCATAGTATCTCTTACCTGGATATCCTTCAGCATATTTATTTGTTAAATAGGAACCCATAGCCTCCATTACAGCTTCACTTGCGACATTTTCTGAAGCTATTAACTCAATTCCATTTTGTTGTCTTTCTAATTCCTTTTCAATTAAAGCATAAATTTCATTATCTTCTCTGCTTATGTGTTCAAAATTCATTTTATCACCCCAATATTTTTTTACAAAGTTTTCTTATAATTTAGCATATTTTAGTATGTTAAATTATTATTATATTAAATTATAAGTTCTCCGACCAAATTTATCAACTATTTTTTTCTTTTAATTATAAATTACTTCAAATTCTTCACAAACTACCAACATATCTTCTGCAAATTCCTTATTAAAATCTTTTAATTCCCTATTAAAAAAATCAATATGTCCATTTCTCGAATTAAGTTCAAATATTCTTTTCACATTTTATTTATGCTACTGTGTTCATTACTCATAATTCTTCCCCCAAACAATACTTATTATTTAAATACTACTATATAATTATATTTAATATAAAATTAAAAATCATATTTTTATATCTGGAGCATATCATAGCATTTGATGTAATCTACTACCCTAAGAGACCTCATTAACTTTCAAGTCATAATATGACATTATTCTTCTTTGACATCATATATTAATAAAGGTATACTAAGTACATAAGTTAGCTAAGGCGACTTACAAAATATAATATCGCGGGATGGAGCAGCTGGTAGCTCGTTGGGCTCATAACCCAAAGGTCGTAGGTTCAAGTCCTGCTCCCGCAACCATAAAAAAACAAACTCTTATAGTTATTATAAGAGTTTGTTTTTTACATACAATTTCTTTATTTTATAGTCTCATATTCATTATTTAGTAATATTTTTTACATAATCTATCCTTATTCCTTTCTATTATTGGAATATATTTAAAATAAAAAAAATAAGGAGCTATTATAATAAAAATAGAGCTAGTTTTAATACTAACTCTTTTTAATAATTATGCTATTTAGAATTCTCAACATTTATATTCTATAGATAGTTAGTTTTTATGATTCTTTAAAATTCTTATATAATGATTAGCTTCTCTTAGTACATGATCAGCAAGAAGTGGTAATATTATAGATTTTATTTTACATTCAATTATCCCTTCCGTACCTGCTTTCTTAAAATCTCTTAATCTAATTGTTTCTAATAATGTATCATTTATGCATGTGCTCATTGACATATCAGTTATATTTCCTGATTTTTCAATTAAATCACTATATTCTTTTGCAAACTTACTTGAAGTGTTTATTAATTCATCCTCACTAGGATCAAGTAATCCTCTAATAAACAAAGCATGTTCCATCATAATCTGATCCCAAAACAATTGAACTTCTCCAATATCCCCTTTACCAATATCCTCTTCATTCTCAAGCGCACATATATATGAATGATATAACTTAGCTTCATGTATTATATGTTGAATAAGTAAAGGATAATTTAATGTAAATAATTCACAATTCAACATTTTTTCTAATACTTTCATTTTAAAGTCTATAAGACCATTAAGTAACTTTATAGCCCTATTATTAAGTTTTTTCACACAATTTACTGTTCTACTATCAATATGTTTTTTATTTTCACACTTCAATTCTTTCTCCATTTCGGTTATCTTAGAATTTATATTTATTCCTGTATAATACTGTGTCTTTTTTTCTGTACTTAAAGTATAATCAGTAAAAATTTCTCCAGAATCTATTACAAATTCTCTAACTCTTCCATCGCTTAGCTTAACTGTATCTAATAAAAGCTTTTCAAACTCCATTTTATAATTTTCAGCTTCCTTAGAAAATTTAGTGTTTTTAGGTGTAAATCCCGCCTCTAAAAACAAAGAATGTTCCTTCATAATTCGTCCAAAAAAAAGATGTAATTCTAATGATAAAGTGACATACTTTTGACTACTTAGCATAGTTTTCCTCCAAAAAAATTTTATTATATTATACTCTTAAGGAAACCTTTTTGTTCATCTTATCCTAATTAGTTCTCCATAGAATAGTTTTATTTTATATACTCAATCCATCTATTTTCTAAATCTTTTTCCGTAATTCCAAAAATATTTTCATAATCACTAGATGACTTTAAATCTTTAAGATAATTCCCTAAATTATAAGCACAACTTTTCACTTAAAATATGTTATAATTCATAATACAAACTAATACTTTATTGGTACTAACTCAAGGAGATAAACTATGCGAATAATATCAGAAAATAACTTATGTGAAAACAGACCTTATATTAATTTAAAAAAGCTATCAGTAAAAACCTCACTAAGAGTAGCTTCAGCTGATGGACTTGGCTTTAAAGGCACTTATATAATAAACCAACATACTCAATCTTTATCTAAAAATAATAATTACACTTCAGAATATAATAAAGGCATTGAAAAAATAACATTTTATACAGAAAATTTACACGAAATGTTATTAGTTGAAGTTAATTACTCATTTAGAAGTGATGCTTCTTCTGCTAAATTTAAAGTTTATGTTATTTTAAATAATATTAAATATGCCTTACCATTTAATTATTTTGAAGATGTTTATGTAAATTGTATGGATATATTAAATAAAGAATTAAGTGATAATGAAAATTTAACTTACATAAAAGAAGGCTTTAATAATTTAAAAAAGGAAGAGATATTAGTAGATCTTAAATTAAATTTAGAAAGATTATTGGAATTTAAAGATAAAGTTAATTACAAAAGAAATGTTAATTATTTTGTAATTAATAATATAACTTCATCTATTTCAAAATATGATATAAATAATAAAAATAATAAAATAGAAATAAATGATAGAGTGAAAGTTCTTAGACATGACTATAAAACTAGGCTTTATAACTTTGTAAATCCTAGTGATAATAGTAATACAGTGATTTTGAATGAAACTGATATAATTTGTGATTTAGGTGATGAAAATAACTTCCCAACTGTTAGTATATATACTAAATATGGTCTTGGGAAATTATTAGACATTAAGAATAATGTTATTCCAACAAATAATACATTATCATTATTTGCTAATCTATTAGATTTAGGATTAAATGTTCTTAATTAGTTTTAAATAATATAAGACTAAAAAACACTTGCTCTCCCTAAGAAGAGTGCAAGTGAAATACTTATTCTAATCTTTGTTGATGTTCAATTTCTCATATCCTACTTTATTAAAGATTTTTTCATTGAAACTACTAATTATATTACTAATAATACCTCCTATTATTGCAGGTATAATCCAATTGAATCCTAAACTAGCAAAAGGAAGGCTATGTATAAAACTTATTTTAACCCCTAAACCATCAATAACAGTAATAATACTTATAACTAAAGTTGCATATGCTGCACCCTTATAAGTAGAATTCTTAATAAATCTATTTTTAAAAGATGCCATTAAAACTAATACAAGAGTTACTGGATAAAGTACAGTTAATATAGGCGCAGCTATAGATATTATTCTATTAACACCTAAATTAGAAATAATAGCACTAAACACGCAAATAAATACCACTATATTTTCATATTTAATTTTTTTATTAGTAACATCTTCAAAATATTTAGCAGTGACAGATGTTAAGCCTATTGACGTAGTAAGACAAGCAAAAGCAACAACTAAACTTAATATAATTGCACCTTTGTCTCCTAATAATTGTTTTGTTATACTAATTAATAATGTAGTTTGAGATATATTCGCATCATACACATTAGATACAGTAGCTCCTAAGTATGTTAAACCACCATACACTATTATAAGTCCACTCCCTGCAACTACAGAGGCTTTTGCAGTAAGCTTTACAATTTCATTTTTGTCTTTATATCCTTTTGATAAAAATGTTGCCATAATAAATGCAGCAATTCCTCCTGCCCCAAGCGCATCCATAGTTTGATATCCTTGAGCAAGTCCATTTGAAAATAACACTTCTAAGTCAATAGCATTACTTAGTTTACCTAAAGGTGAAACTACTCCTTTTACTATTAATATGGCTAAAGCAATTAAAAGCATAGGCGTTAAAAATTTTCCTATAACATCTACAACCTTAGTTGGCTTTACGGTTAAAATAAGTGTCAAGCCAAAAAATAAAATTGAAAATATAATAGGATTAACAGAATTAAATACTGGATTAATACTCATTTCTAAAGTTGTTGCACCAGTTCTCGGAATAATAAGAATTGGACCTAGACAAAGCATTATAATAAATTCTAACCAAAACCCAAATTTCTTGCCTGCTCTCCCTAAAATTGCTTGATAAGAACCCGCCTTTGCAATTGCATTAATTGATAATAATATCATACCAACATCTGAAATGATAAATCCTAAGAAACTTATCACCCATCCATTCCCCGAGGCCATTCCTATATATGGTGGAAATATTAAATTTCCTGCTCCAAAAAACATTGAAAATATTGCAAAACCAATAATAATAATATCTGTATTTTTTCTCATAAACATCCCTCTTCCACTTTTATATAGAACAAAATCGCCAAGGCGACTTTAGAGCCGTCGATTTTTTTAGCCATACACCCTTTCCAAACACAGTGCAGGAATAATGGTGTGGCATATGATTATTTTTTATTCTTTAGGGGTACTCATCATACTTTTACAATACAGCCTCCTTAAAGTTATCCACAAATTCTTTAGTAATATAAATTCCTAAAGAATAAAAAAACCACATAGCATCAATCTATGTGGCTTATAACGAATTAATTTACATAACAAGTTAAGCTTATATTAGTCATCATAAAAAGCTTCTTAATAATTCACATTTATATTATATCATCTTGTATTATATATAGCTAATAAGGCTTTGTCAACTATAGGTATTAATTCTTTAAATTGTCAAATTATTATACTATTTTAGTAGTCCAATCCTCACAATTCCAAACTTCAGTAATAACATCTCTATAGAATTCTGGTTCATGGGATACTAATAATATTGAACCTTTATATTCTTTTAATGCTCTTTTTAATTCTTCTTTAGCTTCCACATCTAAGTGATTTGTAGGTTCGTCTAAAATTAATATATTTGTTTCATTATTTAATATTTTGCATAATCTAACCTTTGCAGCTTCTCCACCTGATAAAACTCTTATTTGAGATTCTAATTGTTTTGTTGTAAGTCCACATTTAGCAAGTGCTGCTCTTATTTGATATTGAGTAAATCCAGGGAATTCTTGCCAAACTTCGTCTATACATGTATTTCTATTATCAGTTCTATCTTCTTGTTCAAAGTACCCTATGTATTGGTAATCACCTAAATTAGCTTCTCCACTTAATGGTTTTACAATTCCAAGTAAACTTTTTAAAAGTGTTGATTTACCAAGTCCATTAGCTCCAACTAGTGCAATCTTTTGTCCTCTTTCCATATATAAGTTTAATGGTTTTGTAAGAGGTGAATCATATCCTATAACTAAATCTTTAGTTTCAAAAATAACTTTACCTGAAGCTCTAGCAGCTTTAAAGTTAAATTCTGGCTTTGGTTTTTCTTTTGATAATTCAATTACATCCATTTTATCTAATTTCTTTTGTCTAGATTTAGCCATATTGGCAGTAGCAACATTAGCTTTATTTCTAGCAACGAAATCTTCTAATCTCGCTATTTCTTTTTGTTGTTTTTCATATGCAGCTTCTAACTTTCTCTTATTTTCTTCATAAAGTCTTTGGAATTCATCATAATCTCCAACGTATCTAGTTAATTTTCTATCCTCCACATGATAAATTAAATTAACTACAGAATTTAAGAATGGAATATCATGTGAAATTAATATAAAAGCATTTTCATAGTTTAACAGATATCTCTTAAGCCATTCTATATGTTCCTCATCAAGGTAGTTAGTAGGCTCATCTAAAAGTAATATGTCTGGTGTTTCTAATAATAATTTTCCTAAAAGTATCTTAGTTCTTTGTCCTCCTGATAAATCATCTACATCTCTATCAAGTCCTAAATCTAAAAGACCAAGACCTTTTGCAACTTCCTCTACTTTTGGATCAATAACATAGAATCCATTATGATCAAGCATATCTTGAATTACAGCAGTTCTTTCAAGCATTTTATTTAATTCATCTTCAGTACAATCACCCATTTTTTCATATAATGAGTTCATTTCAGTTTCTAAATCAAAAAGATATTTAAATGCATCTCTTAATGCATCTCTTATAGTTTGCCCTTTAGTTAATGCTGCATGTTGATCCATATATCCAACTCTAACATTATTTGACCAACTTACTTTACCTTCATCTGGTTGAAGTTTTCCTGTTACTATATTCATGAAAGTTGATTTACCTTCACCATTAGCACCAATAAGTCCAACGTGTTCTCCTTTTAATAATCTAAATGATACATCTTCAAATATAGCTCTATCTCCAAAGCCATGATTCATTTCTTTTACAATAAGTACGCTCATTTATCTTTAATTACTGAAAATTTATAAAAGCTTTTGCCTATGTTTTAAATATGTATTGGTATGTAAAATATGTAGAGTTAAATTAAAACATAACCTTTATTTTAATTTGTTCTTTTATAATGTTACCTGATTTTCAGTAACTTTCTCCTTCCTTATTTATTAAGTATTCAATTTATACTTAACGCTGTAACTTGCGTTTTATTTTAGTTATCCAAATTAACATCTTTAAATAGTTTAAGTGATACAAACCCTCTATGTCAAAGGAAATTATATTTATTATATAAATATAACTTTTTATATAACTAAAAACAGTGTGTATTTAAACAAAATTTTTATGTATTTAAAATCTATAAAAAAATAAAATGTTGATATATCAATGATGCATGTATTACAATATAACTATTTATATGAAGAGAAAGGAACAAAAGAATGAATTATATTATATTGTTAATTGGCTTTGTCTTATTAATAAAAGGCGCCGATATTTTTGTAGATGGTGCTTCAGTAATAGCTAAAAAATTAGGAATACCAGCAGTTATAGTAGGACTTACTATTGTATCTATAGGGACAAGCGCTCCAGAGCTTGCCGTAAGCTTAATTTCAAGTCTTAATGGCAGTAATGAAATTGCAATTGGAAATGTTATTGGATCTAACATTTTTAATACGCTTATGGTACTAGGGACTACTGCTATAGTTTTACCCCTTATAATTAAGAAAGCAACAGTAAAAAATGACTTTTTAGTAAACACTTTAGTGACTATATTACTATTTTTATTTACATTTGATAGTTTGTTTATGTCTGACACTAATATAATATCTAGATTAGATGGATTTATCTTAATTTTAATATGCATATTTTATGTTGTAGTTTTAATAAAGAAATCAAAAAAAATGCCTAATGAAGATCTAAAAGAAAATGCTAATGAATTGAAAAACTCTTTAGTAGATTTCAATGTTAATGTTAATATTTTACATAAAGTAATATTTATGATAATAGGTGTTGCTGGTATAGTTATCGGAGGAAATCTAGTTGTAGATTCAGCTACCAATATAGCGTATTCGCTTGGAATGAGTGAAAAGTTAGTTGGATTAACTATAGTAGCTGCTGGTACATCACTTCCTGAACTTGTAACATCTATTGTAGCAGCATTAAAAGGTGAAAATGATATAGCACTGGGTAATGTCTTAGGTTCAAATATATTTAATATATTGCTTATACTAGGTTTATCATCATTAATAAGCCCTATTCATGTTTCACAAGTTTTAATAACGGATTTTATTTACTTAATAGTTATTAACTTATTACTGGTAGGATTAGTTTTCTTTAACAAAGCAAAAGAAAAAAAATTAACAAGAATTGAAGGATTTTTATTAGTAGGATTATACATAAGTTATATGGCTTACATAATAATAAGAAATTAAAATAAAAAGTTCATGTTTTCTAAATGTTATGTTAGAATCATGGACTTTATTTTTTATCAACTATGTTTCAAATATTTGTTGATATATGCAATAGGTACAGTGGCATTGTAATTAGACTTTGAGAATAGTTAAGTGAGAATCAGAATTTTATATTCTGTCCATCGAACTTACTCAGCGAACATATAGGAGTCGAGCTTCCTCTTTTAATTCACATTTACTGCTTGTCTCAATTTTATATTGGGAGCAAGCTAAAATGGGACTATACTCATTTTTAGTATTCCTAAGTTTAAT
>NZ_JAVJAN010000046.1:0-20322 GCF_031344075.1 Clostridium aquiflavi | reverse complement strand
TCAACAGGAAGAAACTTAGATGTATGTGTTGATGGTGATGGATATATTATGGTAAGTAAAGGTCCAGAGGTTTATAAAGGTGGAACAAGTGAAGGTACTGGAACTATTGGAATAGAGACTTCTGGAAAATTATCAGGTGGTAGTGAAAGTGAAATTTTATATACAAGAGATGGTAATTTTACTCTTGATTATGAAGGAAATCTTTTAACAGCAGATGGATACAGAGTAATGGGATATTTGATTCAAGATGGGGAAGAGGCAGATGCAAAGGCTAGTATAGAATGGGAAACTCCAGGTGGAGGTACCACTAAAGTTGCAGTAGCAAACTATGTAGATGCTGATTCCAAAACATTAAAAGCAGTAGGGGAAGGAAAAGAACTTAATACTTTAAAAATACCAGATAAGGTAAAAACTTATCCTCTTAATGATGATGGTACTCCTAATACTAGTGAAAAACCAATAGAAGTTCCTGTTAAAAGTTTTTCTATAGGAAAAGATGGTGTAATTACAGCAGTTCTTGGAGATGGTAGTAGAACTGCACTTGGTCAAATAGCTATGGCTACTTTTAAAAACCCAGAAGGTTTAACTACAATAGGAGGAAATAAGTTGCAGACATCTCCTAATTCAGGACCTGAAATAATAAAAACACCTGTAGGTGGAATGAAAAATGAAGGTGGAGACCCAGAAAAGATAGATAATAGTAAGGGCTTTGGAGATTTTATCCAAGGTACACTTGAATCATCAAATGTAGATTTAACAGAGCAATTTACAGACATGATAACAGCAACAAGAGCATTTCAAGCTTCATCAAAGATGATATCAACAGGAGATGAAATACTTCAAACAATTACAGGATTAATGAGATAAAAGAATTTAATAATTAGGGAGTAATATTTTCTCCCTAATTATTTAAATAAATAATATTAGAGTATAAGATTTATACTTAATGGGAGGATGTCAATGATTGAACTAACAGGAATGAATAATAAATCATTTATATTAAATGATGATCATATTGAAAAAATAGAACAAGTTCCAGAAACTTTAATTACACTAAGTAATGGGAAGAAGTACATAGTTATTGAAAGTGTAGATGAAATTAAATTTAAAATTCTAAAGTATAAAAGAGAAATTTTTATTCAGGGAAGATAGAGGAGGCATTTAGTAATGAAAAAAACTGATATAATGACTGCCGCAGGATTAATAATGGGTTTAGGATTAATGATTTATGGGATGGCAAGTGGAGGCTCAGGTACAAGCAACTTAAAGCTTTTTTGGGATGTATCTTCAATAGCTATAACATTCGGGGGATCTATTGCAGCAGTAATGATTGTATATCCGCTAGATGAAATAAAAAAAGCAGGAATATTATTTCTTCAATCATTTAAAGAACCAAAGTCGTCTACAATGGAAACAATAAGTCAGTTTACAGAACTTTCAAGAAAAGCTAGAAGAGACGGGTTATTATCTTTAGAAGATACAATATCTCAATTAGAAGATAAATTTTTAAAGAAAGGCTTACAAATGGTTGTTGATGGAATAGAACCTGAATCTATAAAAGAAATATTAGAATTAGATATATCAGAAATGGAGGTAAGACATAAATCAGGATCAGGAATTTTTTCAGCTTGGGGAGCATTTGCACCAGGATTTGGTATGTTAGGTACACTTATAGGGTTGATACAAATGCTTGCAAATTTAACTGATTCTAGTACAATAGCATCAGGAATGGGTAAGGCTCTTATAACAACATTTTATGGTTCGCTTATAGCTAATATTTTTGCATCACCAATAGCACAAAATTTAAATAATAAAAGTCAAAAAGAAGTTGCTATAAAAGAAATGATGCTTGAAGGCATACTTTCGATTCAATCAGGAGTAAATCCTAGAATTGTTGAGGATAAATTAATATCTTATTTATCACCACAAGAAAGAATAGTTTATACTCAAAATAATTCAGAAAACAATGAAGGGGTTGCATAGAAATGGCTAGGAAAAAAAAGTCGGATGATGGTGGTGGCTTAAGAGGAGATGAGTGGCTAGCAACTTATTCGGATTGTGTTACATTACTTTTAACCTTTTTTATTTTACTTTATTCTATGTCAACTGTTGATGCACAAAAAGTACAATCAATATCACAGGCTTTTGTATCAGTTATGACAGGCCAGTCAGGTGACACGTTTCTTAAGTATAACCAATATGATGGAAAGGTCCCTATAATTGGAGGAGAATCAGATACTGAAGGTGTAATTGATGCAGAATCTTTAGGAAAAGAAAGTATGTACAAAGATGTAAAAGATTATGTTGAAAAAAATAATTTATCTGGAGCTATGGATATTGTTCAAGACGAACGTGGAGTTATTCTAGAATTAAAAGATAGTGTTTTATTTGAATCAGGTCAAGCAGATTTAATTCCTGGAAGTAAGGAAGTTTTAGATAAAGTTGATACATTAATTTCAGCATTACCAAATTCAGTTATAGTAGAAGGTCACACTGATAATGTACCTATAAGCAATTATAAGTATGCAAGTAACTGGGAATTATCAACTCAAAGAGCAGTTAATGTAGTTAAATATTTTGTTGAGACAAAAAGTAATGATCCAATGAAGTTTAGTGCAGCTGGTTATGGCGAATATAGACCAATAGTTTATAATAATTCTGAAGAAAATAAAGCTAAAAATAGAAGGGTTAATATATTAATAATTAATGAAAAAGATAATGAGGAGTGATAATAATGGCTGATAAGGATAAGAGTAAGGATAAGGAATTAAAAGGTAAATCAGGCAATATGAAAACTATTATAATATTTGTGGTAGCTTTACTACTTGTTGGTGGAGGAGTTTTTGGGACAACTTATATATTCATGCAAAAAAATGCTAAAATAGTTGTTCAAGAAAGCGCAATTGATATAACTTATGTAGATATGGGAGAAATCACTGCGAATTTAGCTGATGAAGGTGGAAAGAGGTACTTTAAGGGTCAAATATCAATAGGGTATGATAAGACAGATAAAGATGCAGAAACTGAACTAAAAGAAAAAAAGGTTGTAGTAAGGGACTCAATAATATTTTATCTAAAGTCTTTAAAGATTGATTATATTAATGATACTAATAATGAAAAGGAAATAAAAGTCCAACTTATGGATAAAATAAATAAGCAATTAACAAAGAGTAAAATAGTAGATGTTAGATTTGATAGCATAATAACTCAATAGAAAGAAGAAAAAATATGGAATTTAGTTTTTTTAAGATGATTCTAAATTTAATTATGTCATTATTGGTTGTTTTTTCACTTATGTTTTTAACATTTAAGATATTAGGAAGTAAGGTAAAAGCAGTTAATGATAATAAATATGTAAAAGTTATAGATAGAACTCAAATAACGAAGGAAAATTCTATAGTAGTGATCAAAGTAGGTAACAAGGGATATTTACTTGCAAATACACAAACAGGTATGGAAAAATTAGAAGATTTATCTGAAGAAGAAATTAATAAGATTGAAGAAGATAAAAGAAATAATATGTATGTTATAAATGAGTCATATATGAAGAAATCTGAAAATATAAAGAAAAAGGTTTTAAATATATTTAAGAATTTACACATCAAAGGAAGATAAAGATGAGAAAAAATAAAAACAAAGTTGTGTTTGTGTTGATTTTAGCTTTTGCTATTATAACATTTTGTGGAATAAAAGCATATGCAGTTCCTGAGGGTATAGATTTGCCACAAGTAAATGTAGCTATTGGAGATGGGGAAAGCAGTCCAAATGATTATGTTAATAACATAAAAATATTAATATTTTTCACTATTCTTGCAGTATTACCATCTATAGTTATAATGTTGACATCTTTTACAAGAATAGTAATTGTATTTTCATTTATTAAAAGTGCTATGGGGGTACAACAAGCAATACCTAATCAAATTTTAACAGGACTAGCATTGTTTCTTACTATATTTATTATGTCACCAGTATATAATGAAGTTAATACAAAGGCATTTCAGCCGTATATTGAGCAGAGTATAACACAGGAAGAAGCTATTGAAATAGGTTCAAAACCAATAAAAGATTTTATGCTCAAGCAAACTAGAGAAAAAGATTTAGAGTTATTTGTAGAGATTAATAATGTGAATAAAGAGGAATTGACTAGAGAAAATATTTCATTTACAACTTTGATTCCTGCATTTGCAATAAGTGAACTAAAAACAGCGTTTCAAATAGGATTTTTAATATATTTACCGTTTATAGTAATTGATATGGTTGTAGCAAGTGTACTTATGTCCATGGGTATGATGATGTTACCGCCAGCTATGGTATCATTGCCATTTAAATTATTATTATTCGTAATGGTAGATGGATGGTACTTACTCGTAAAATCGTTAATTATGAGCTTTTCGTGAGGTGAAAATTTATGAGTCAAGCTTTATTAAATGGTGTTGTTAAAGATACTATAATAGTTGCAGTAAAACTGGCAGCTCCAATACTACTTGTAGTATTAATTGTTGGATTGCTTATAAGTATTATACAAGCAACAACCCAAATTCAAGAACAAACTTTAACTTTTGTTCCTAAATTAATTGCTGGAGCTATTGTTGGAATATTTTTAGGAAGCTGGATGCTTCAAACATTAATGTCTTTTACAACAAGAATATTTGAACTAATTACAAAAGTTACAGCGTAAGGGGAGGTAGTGCATTGTGATTGAAACGGCCTACTTTCTTGCATTATTTTTTATATTTTTAAGATTAACATCTTATTTTGTTATTGTTAATGCATTTTTTCAAACAGGAACACCACATATATTAAAAGGAACATTAAGTTTAATAATATCTATTGCAGTATTAGCTGGAGTAGACTATTCAACTGTCAATGAAATAAATAATGTATATTATTTAATCATTTATGGATTAAATGAAGTTATGACTGGTTTAGTACTGGGGTTTATAACTAACATGATTTTTGAAGTAGTAAAATTTGCGGGAAGCTGGATGGATATTCATGCAGGCTTTTCTATGGTATCGGTATTAGATCCAACTTCACATTCTCAAACTACTTTAATTGGAAATTTTTCTTATATGATAGCCACAGTTATTTTCTTTATTGTGGATGGTCATCATATAGTAATAAAATTATTAATTGAAAGTTTTAGAATAGTACCTATTGGTCAAACATTGGTTTATCAAGAGACTATGATGGCTGTAATATCTACTATTACTGAGTATTTTGTATTAGGAGTGAAAATAGCAGTACCAATAGTACTGATAATTGTTATAACTGATTTATGTTTGGGATTAATATCAAGAACCGTACCCACAATTCCAATAATGATATTTGGTTTACCAATCAAAAATTTATTAGGACTTATTACATTTGTAATTTTATTGCCACTTATATTTAAGATAGTTAGTAGTGCAATTTATAATTTATCAGATGTTTTTGAACATATTTTCAGAGCAATTCCTGCAATTCCTCTAGTATTGATATTTGCAGATGAAAAAACAGAAGAAGCCACTCCAAAGAAAAAATCAGATTCAAAGAAAAAAGGACAAATGGCTAGAAGTAAAGATGTAAGTGTTGCTATTACTATGGCTGCATGTACGCTAGCTGTTTCTATGTTATGGGGAAGCTTAGTAGATACATTTAAAGGTGTTTTAACTTATTTTTTAGTATTCCCTAGTTTAAAAGATTTTAATGAATTAACAGCTATGAGCTTGATTTCATTTAGTCTTTTAAAAGTAGCTACTGTATTTTTACCATTTGCATTAGCAATAATGATAGCAGGAGTAGCATCAAGTATAATTCAAACTGGTTTTCTTATAACAGGAGAACCATTAAAACCTTCATTAGGTAAGATAAATCCGCTAAAGGGTTTAAAAAATATGTTTTCTAAAAGAAGTTTAGTTGGTTTAATTAAAAATGTTGTAGTAGTGACAATAATATCTATATTAGCGTATAAGTATGTTAAGAATAATTATGTTGATATAATAAATATTTCGAATTTATATTTACCTTCTTTAGGGGATGAAATAAAAAATTTAGTAATAGGAATATTTAAGCAAATAACATTAGCATTAGTTATTATTGGAGCAACAGATTATTTTGTACAATTTAGACTTCATAATAAAGAATTGAAAATGACCAAACAGGAAATTAAGGATGAATACAAGCAAGCAGAGGGAGATCCTCAATTAAAAGCGAAAATAAAGCAAAAGCAAAGAGAAATGGGAATGAGAAGAATGATGCAATCTGTTTCAGATGCTACAGTTGTAATTACAAATCCTACTCACTTAGCTATTGCATTAAAATATGAAGAAGGTGGAAACATGGAAGCACCTAAAGTTGTTGCTAAGGGGGCAGACAATGTAGCACTTAGATTAAAAACAATTGCTAAAGATAACGATGTTCCTATTGTTGAGAATAAACCATTAGCAAGGTTAATGTATGATAGGGTAGAAATAGATCAAGATATACCTCAAGATTTATATCAAGGGGTAGCAGAAGTACTAGCAATAGTATTGAAGTTAAAGAAGAAATCTTAGTTTTATATTAAATAAAGGATGGGATAAGGTTGGGACTTGGAAATAAAAGACTCGATGTAAAAAATAACTTAGATGTACTTGTAGCAGCTGGAGTTATATGTATAGTACTTATGATGATAATACCATTGCCAAAAACATTATTAGATGTACTTTTAGCATTTAACATAACGTTATCTGTTGTCATCATAATCATAACAATGTTTACTACAAATGTATTGCAATTATCAGTATTTCCAACATTGCTATTAATTACTACATTATTTAGATTAGGCCTTAATATATCATCAACTAGACTTATATTAAGTGAAGGTGATGCAGGAAAGATAATTCAAGCATTTGGAGATTTTGTTATCGGGGGAAACTATGTAGTTGGTATAATTATATTCTTAATTATAATTATAATACAATTTATGGTTATTACAGCCGGTGCTGGTAGAGTTTCTGAGGTATCAGCAAGATTCACACTTGATGCTATGCCAGGAAAACAAATGAGCATAGACGCGGATTTAAATTCAGGTCTTATAGATGAAACAATGGCTAAACAAAGAAGACAAGATTTACAATCAGAAGCAGATTTCTATGGATCTATGGATGGTGCTTCTAAGTTCGTAAAAGGAGATGCTATTGCAGGGATAATAATAACTGTAATAAATATAATTGCAGGTATAATAATTGGAGTTATGCAAAAAGATTTAAGTATTGGAGATGCTGCACTTAAGTATGTTCAACTTACTGTAGGAGATGGACTTGTAAGTCAGGTACCAGCGCTATTAATATCTACAGCATCTGGTATTTTAGTTACACGTTCAGGAAATGCTGAAAATTTTGGTAAATCTTTATCAAGGCAATTAACAGGATTTCCTATAGCAACATCTATTGCAAGTGCTGCTATGTTCTTTTTAGCATTAGTTCCTAATATGCCTAAAGTTCCATTTTTAATTGCAGCAGCTTCAATGGCAGTTCTTTCTTATATGCTTTACAAGGAAGAGACCAAGCAATTAGAGCAAGAGTTTGTTTCAGAGGAAGAAGAAATTATTGAAGCTGAACGTAAGGAACCAGAGAATGTAATGAATCTAATTTCAGTAGAACCAATGGAAGTTGAAATTGGTTATGGATTAATTCCGCTTGCAGATGAAAGTTCAGGTGGGGACTTACTTCAAAGAATAGCTTCTGTTAGAAGGCAATGTGCAATCGAAATGGGAATTGTAGTACAACCAATAAGAATTAGGGACAATCTTCAATTAAAAACCAACGAATATGTTATAAAAATAAGAGGAACAACAGTAGCTTCATCTGAATTAATGCCAAGTATGTTACTTTGTATGGATCCTACAGGTGATGGTTTAGAAATACCAGGTATAAAGACTTTAGAACCAACATTCAAATTGCCAGCTGTATGGATTAATAAAGATCAGAGAGAAGAAGCTGAAATAAAAGGATTTACAGTAGTAGATCCAACGACAGTTATGGTAACACATTTAACAGAAACTATAAAATCTCATTCTTACGAGTTACTTGGTAGACAAGAGGTTAAACTTATTGTTGATAACTTAAGAGATAAATATAGTGCTGTTGTAGAAGAACTTATTCCAGATTTAATGACTATAGGTGAACTTCAAAAAGTATTACAAAGTCTTTTAAGAGAAAAAGTGCCTATAAAAGATATGGTTACGATAATGGAATCTTTGGCTGATAATTCAAGAAATACAAGAGATATTGAAGTTCTTACAGAATATGTTAGATTTTCTTTATCAAGAACAATTTGTAATCAGTTAATAAATGAAGATAGATCAATTACAGTTGTAACATTAGATCCTAATGTAGAAGAAATGATAGGGTCAAATATTCAAAAGACAATGCAAGGATCTTTCCCCACTGTAGATCCAGATACAACAACTAGATTACTTGGAGGTATAAAAAATATACTTGAAACAACTTACTTCAATAATAATCAACCAGTTATATTAGTATCTCCTAATATAAGAGCAGTATTTAAAAAATTAATAGAAATGGTATTTCCACATATTATGGTAATTTCATTAAATGAAGTACCAAATGATATAGAAATTAATAGTGGAGGAGTTGTAAGTATTTAATGATTATAAAAAAATATCTTGTAAGTAATATGAATGAAGCATTAACTAGGATTAGATATGAACTAGGTAAAGATGCGATTATAATAAGCCAAAGGAAAGTAAGAAAGTCTGGAATTAAGGGTTTTTTTTCAGGGAAGTTAATAGAAGTTACAGCAGCAGTAGAAAATGCAGTTGATTCAAAGAAAACTAACAATAAAAAAGATGATAAAATAGAAGATTCATTAAGTAATATAAAAAGATTATTAGAAACTTCTGATAAAAATACAATAATAGAAAAAGATGAAAAAACAACAAGAGCTGCTTTAAATTTAACTACTAACTTAAAAGTAGAAGAAAAGGAAAATTCATATACCCCCCCAGAATTGATTAAAGATTCTATGCATAAAGAAGTTAGTGAAATGAAAGAGCTTTTGAATAGAGTTATAGAAAATACATCAAAAGATGAAGTTAAAAAAATTGATAAAATTCAAGAGAAGCTTATTGAGATAGATGTAGATGAGGGATTTCATGAAGAAATACTTAGTAGAATAAATAATGTTGATGATGAAAATATAGATAAATATGAACTGCTTAGAAATGCATTTGAAGAAGTATTTGTGGAATGTAGTGAGGATATTTCCGGAAAAATAGCTTTAGTTGGACCAACTGGTGTTGGAAAAACAACTACTATAGCAAAGCTAGCAGGGAAATTAGCACTTATAGATAAGAAGAGTGTTGGATTAATAACTGTTGATACATATAGAATAGGAGCAATAGAACAGTTAAAAACTTATGCTGAAATAATGAATATACCTTTTAAAGTTGTAATTACTATAAAAGAAATGGAAGAAGCAATCAATTCAATGAATGACTGTGATGTTATTCTTATTGATACTACAGGTAGAAGTAGTAAAAATACTATGCAAATTTCAGAGTTAAGAGCATTTGTTGAAAAAGCTAATCCAGATTATGTAAGTATGGTGATTAGTGCCACAACTAAAAATAGAGACATAGTGAGTATATTAAATGGCTATTCTGATTTATCTTATGATAATGTAATAATTACTAAATTAGATGAAACAACTGTATATGGATCACTATATAATATAATGAAGAGATCGAATAAACCTGTTAAGTATATAACAACAGGGCAAAATGTACCTAATGATATGATAGTACCAACTAGAGAAGAAATGGCTAGATTTATGTTAGGGGAGGAAACTTTATGCTAGATCAAGCTGAAGCTTTAAGAAAACTTGTTGATAAAAGTGAAAATACTAATAGTAAATCAAATGTTAAGATAATTACAGTTACATCTGGTAAGGGTGGAGTAGGCAAAAGCAATTTTGTTGTTAACCTAGGAATTTCTTTACAAAATAAAGGTAAAAAAGTTTTGATTTTTGATGCTGATTTGGGTATGGGAAATGATGATGTTCTTATGGGTATTTATCCTAAGTATAATATATTTGATATTATATTTACTGAAAAAAAGATAGAGGATATAATTATACTAGGACCTAATGGAGTAAGTTTATTACCAGCTGGATCTGGATTAAATAAAGTAGATGAATTACAAGAAAATCAAAGAAATTTATTTTTAGAAAAATTAGAATCTCTTAATGAATTTGATTATATACTTATGGATACTGGTGCTGGAATTAATAAAAGTATTTTATCTTTTATGGCTGTATCCAAAGATTTAATAATAATAACAACACCTGAACCTACATCGCTTACTGATGCATATAGTTTAATAAAAGCAGCTGATCATTTTAAAATAAAGAATCATGCAATGATTGTAGTTAATAGAGCGATTAATTCATCAGAGGGATTAGAGGTATATAACAAACTTGAAAGAGCAGTAAACAAATTTTTAAAATTAGATTTGGAATATTTAGGCTATGTTATAGATGATAGAAAAGTTGTTCAAAGTGTTAAAATGCAAAAGCCTTTTGTAATATCATATCCTACATGTGAAGCATCTCACTCTATAGATAATATTGCATTGAAAATTTTAGGGCAAGATGTGAAGACTTCAAGTGGACCTAGAGAATTGTTTAAAAAATTATTTGGAATATTTTCATAGGAGGCTAGGAATGTCAAAATTTATATTAAAAGTTAATGATAGAGTAGAGGTTTTAGTAGAAGATAGAGCTTTTAAAAGCTTGGTACAAGATATTGAAGATGATTATATTAAGATAAATATTCCAGTATGTGATGGGGAATATTTATCTTTGAAAATAGATGATAAGATAGAAATAAATTCTTATGCAAGAGGTAAAAATTGCTTTAATTTTTACTGTGATGTTTTAGCACGAGGAAAAGAAAATAATATAATTTATTATAAATTAAGCGAACCATATAATGTAAAAGAAATACAAAGACGAGATTTTGTAAGAGTAGATTTTATGAATATTATTAAGTTTAAAAAGATAACAGAATCAGAAGATGAAGAAATCACTAGTTTTAAAGATGCATTAATGATTGATTTAAGTGGTGGTGGAATGAGATTTAAAACTAAAGAAAAATTAGAGAAACAGGATAAGTTATTATTAGAATTTGCATTAAACGATAAATTAAATTATTTAAAAGCACAAGTTATGCGTTTAGAAATAACAGAATTTAATGAATATATTTATGGAGTTAAATTTATTCGCATTAGTGAAAATCAAAGAGATAAAGTTATAAGTGAAATTTTTAATATAATGAGAAAACAAAGAGAAAGATTATAATTATTATTTAACAAAAGATGAAATTTTCTCCAAAAATTATAAAAATATAAGATGATGTGATAATAAGAGTGTAAAGAGTGAAAAGAGGAGGGATTGAGAGGAATGTGCAATTTACAAGATAACGATGTAAAAGAACAAATAGTAAAAGAATATATCCCTTTAGTTAAATACATAGCTTCTAGGATTATGATTGGTAAAAATAAATATATGGAGTATGAAGATTTAGTTAGTTATGGGATAATAGGACTTATGGATGCTATTAGCAAATTTAATCCTGAAAAAGGAATGAAGTTTTCATCATATGCCTCTATTAGAATAAAAGGAGCTATAATAGATCAAATACGTAAGAATAGGCCTATAACTAAAGGTGCCATGGATAAGCTAAATAGATATAATGGTGCTATTGAAGCTTTGCAAAATAAATTATTAAGAGAACCTAATATTTTAGAAATAGCAAAATATTTAGAATTATCTTTGGAAGAAGTTTCTCAAATAGAAAATTACATTAATCATATATCTATGGTATCTTTAGAAAATATAATTTTTTCAGATGATGAGGAAGTTAATCTTTTAGGAATAATAGAAGATAAAAATAGTCCTAGTCCAGAAGGTGAATTAGAAGAAAAAGAAAAGTTAGAAGTATTATCGGATGCCATTAAATTGTTAAAAGAAAAAGAGCAGTTAATACTTAATTTATATTACTATGAAAAATTAACTCTTAAGGAAATAGGAGCTATATTGTCAGTATCTGAATCAAGAGTATGTCAATTACATGCAAGATCTATTAGTAATTTAAGAGAAGCTATGAAAAAATTACATTACATTAATTAAAGAGGCGAGTGGATGATACCATTAATATTAATTACAATTGGAATTATTTTAATTGTATATAATTATAAAACAATGAGTAAAGGTACAACTTCATTTGAATTTACTTTAAATGAAGAAAAGGAAAATTTAAACGATTATAAATTAGAACTTGGTCTTTTAAGAAAAGATATAGGTGAAAGCCTTACTGAACTTCAGCAAGAAATAAAATCTATAAAAATCAATTTAGATATGGTTAATGATATTGAAGAAGAGTACGATAATATATTAGACAGTAATATTTATAAAACACAAAATACTAGTGAACTAGAAAATAATATTCAAGAGGAACATATTGCTATAGATAAAAGCGAAATTGAAGACGTAAGCAATGGAATTATTTCAGAGATAAATTTTCAAAATCAGAAAGAACATAATGAGCCTAATAAGCAACAGAAAATAACTGATTTAATAAAGAAAAACTTAACTGATGAGGAGATATGTAAAGCTTTGTCTATAAGTAAGGGGGAAGTGTTATTAGTAAGAAATTTATTCAAAAGCTAAAAGACGTAATATTTTTCTTAAATGATAGCAAAATATTATTTGGTATTGGCATAGGATTAGTTATAGGAGTAACCCTTATGCTTGGATATAAAAGTAGTTTTAATCTTTCAGACAGTAAAATAGAAGAAAGAGCTAGAGGATTAGGTATGCACTATAATGATGAATGTAAAGCTATTATTAAAGAAGGAGCTGATAGTAAGTGATAAGAGGTTTTTATACTGCTGTATCGGGCTTAATAACATTAGAAAATGAACAACAAACTGTTACTAATAATATTGTTAATGTTAATAATAACGGTTATAAGAAAAATACTTTAACAAAACAAAGTTTTGAAGATGTTATGATAACTAATAGACAAAATAAAGTTGGAAATAGACATATTCCAAATAAACTTGGTAATTTAAATTTAGGTGTAAAAGTTAATGATGTAAGTACTATATATACGCAAGGTGCTTTTAAATCTACAGATAGCAATACTGATTTTGGGATTGATGGAAGAGGATTTTTTACAGTACAAAGAGGAAATGAACGTTTATTTACAAGAAGTGGTGATTTTAAGATAGATCAACAAGGATATTTAATAACAGTTAATGGAGACTATGTACTAGGAAGAAATAATGCAACAGGTGCAGAAGAACCTATATATGTAGGGAAAGATGAATTTTCTTTAGATGGAAATAATAATCTTCAAAGTGCTGCAGGGGAATCAACACATACATTATTAACAGCAGATTTTACAGAGTATGCACCGTTAGAAAAGGTTGGAGATAATTATTATAAAGGTGACAATCCAGTATATAATGCAGTGGTAAATGTAAGACAAGGTGTACTTGAAACTTCAAATGTTAATCCAACAGAAGAATTAGTAAAACTTATGGAAATAAAACGTCAATTTGAAACTAATCAAAAATTCGTTAGCATGCAAGATGAAACTGTTCAAAAAGCTGCAAATGAAATTGGATCGGTAAGATAGGGAGGATAAAAATATGTTTAATATATTTGCAAATGCCCAAAGTGGTATGAATGCATATCAAGAAAAATTAGATTATCTTTCAAATGATTTAGTAAATACATCAACTACCGGATATAAAGCAACAGATGTTCAATTTAGTGATCTTTTAACTGAATCATTAGATAGAAAAGGAACTCCTCTTGTAAATAAAGATGCCATTAATGGTACTGGTGTTAAATTAGGTATGGATTACAGAAAAGATACCCAAGGAAACCTTTTAACTACTGGAATTAAAACTGATATAGCAATAGATGGAAAAGGATACATTGCATCAGTTCAACAGGATGGAACTATAGCATATACTAGGGATGGTAACTTAAAAATTGATAGCAATGGGACATTAGTTGATGCTAGAGGTAATAAAATATACATACAATATGAAGGCGGTATGTCAGAAGGAAGTCCTAAATTATCTAGTGAAGATATTTCAATAGATGGTGACGGTGGAATATCAACAAAAGTTGATAATCAATACGTAAAAGTAGGACAAATACCAGTGTTTACTGCAATAGGTGACAAGGCATTTGTTGCTATTGGAAACAATTATTTTGTTGCATCTGATGATGCTCAAATAGCTTTAAGTAATGATTATAATATTGAGCAAGGTATGTTAGAAGGATCTAATGTAGATACTTCTGAGATATTTACAGATATAATAAGTACTCAAAGAGCATTCCAATTAAGTTCTAAAGGTATAACAACTGCTGATGAAGTATGGGGAATGATAAACGGAATGAGAAAATAATTTAAATAAAAGTCTATGTTTTAGCAGAGTGTTGATATATGGATAAGCAAAGTGGACGGAGTAATTGAACTTAAGAACACTAAAATAAGTATAGTCCCATTTTAGCTTGCTCTCAATATAAAATTGAGACAAGCAGTAAATGTGACAATACTTATTAAGAGTTCTAAAAGTCTAATTACAATGCCACTTCACCTATTGCATATATCAACACACATTTAAAAAATAGCCAAATAAAAAATAGTATCTCAAATTTTTGAGATACTATTTTTTATTTAATAATTATTTTGCTAATAATGTTGTTGTTAAAGGTGGTACTACTTGTTTCTTTCTTGATAATACCCCTGGTAGGAATGTCATACAGTTGTATAATTCTACCTTAAATGCTTTTTCAACAATTTCTGGTTTTGGTCCAGCAACTAAAATTTGAGAACCTTCATTTAATATATCAGTTAAAAGTAGCATAACTACATCAAAGTTATTTTCTTCAGCTTGTTTGCTCATATAATTTAGCATTTCATCTTTTAATGGCATAAATCCATCGATGTCCATTGTATTAACTTGAGCAACACCTATTTTAGAATCAGCTATACTAAAAGGTTTGAAATCTTGATTGAAGATTTCAGCAACAGATTTTCCTTTTAAAGAAGTACCTGCTTTAAACATTTCTTTAGCAAATTCATCAATGTTTATTCCTGCTATTTCAGCTAATCTAAGACAAATAATTTTATCTTGTTCAGTACAAGTTGGGCTTCTAAATAATAGAGTATCTGAAATTATAGCTCCACATAAAAGTCCAGCAACTTCCTTAGAAGGCTGAATATCACTTTCAAAATAACATTTAGCAACTATACTTGAAGTACTGCCAATTGGTTCATTTCTAAAGTATATAGGGTTGCTTGTTTGAATATCAGCAACTCTATGATGGTCTATTATTTCTATTATTTCAGCATCATCTAAGCCATTAACAGATTGACCTTTTTCATTATGGTCAACTTGAATAACTTTTTTCTTATGATCAGAAATAAGATGATATCTAGAAATTGTACCCATTACTTTACCTTCAAGATTAGTTACAGGGTAGCAATGGTATTTAGTTTCAGCCATAACACCTTTAATATCATCCACTAAATCATCAGTAGAGAATGATACTAGGTTTTCTTTAGCCATTACATATTCAACTGGTATACTTTGAACAATTAATCTTGATGCTGTAAATGAATCATGAGGTGTACTTATAACAGTAACTCCATTTTCTCTAGCTTTAAATATTAATTCAGATGGCAAAGTATTTGATCCAGTTATAATTATTAAAGAAGTTCCTATATTTAATAGTTCTTCTTGAACATCATGTCTATCTCCAACTATTGCAATATCACCTTGATTTATTATTTCTCTTAAACTATCAGGTTGCATTGCAGTTACAGTTATTTTTCCAGGAAATGTTTTAACATTTTCATCTATGTATATTGCTTTGGCATCAAGAGTTTCTAGTATATTTTCTATAGATGTATTACTCTTTGCTAGGATGTTATTATCCCAAATATCCATATAAGCTGATGTTAAATTAGAAATAGAAATAACTCCGATTAAGCAACCATTTTTATCAGCTATTGGTAAAGCTTTAAGATGATTATCTCTCATTATATTCCAAGCGCCTCTTAATGGGAAAGTTGGTGGAATTGGATCAAGATTATCTATTTTTAAATCTTCTACTTTAAGCTTTACTGTTTCTAAATATTTAGGCGCTTCAACACCAAAATAATCTAGTATGAATTGAGTTTCTCGATTTACATTACCTAGTCTTACAGGTATAGCTTCAAGATTACTAATTTTATTTTTCAAAGCTGCATATCCATAAGCAGCACAGATTGAATCTGAATCAGGATTTTTATGTCCAGTTACATAAACTATATTCTTCAAAATAGCTCCTCCTTATTTGTATAAAATCACAGTATATATTTTACTTGTAAATTTCAATAATGTAAAGTTTATTAAAAAATCATCATAACTTTTATAAAGGAAAATATATATATTTATATGAGGAGAAAAAAAGGGAGGAGAAATTGTGGTACAAGAAAAAGAACTTTTAAAAGGACTTAGTACAAAGGAAGCCGAAAAAAGAATTAAGAATTTTGGGCTTAATGAACTTCAGCACAAAAAAAAGACATCAGCCTTAAAAATATTTCTTTCACAATTTAATGATTTTATTGTATGGGTACTTATAGCAGCAACAATAATTTCAGGAGTTATAGGTGATAAAGCTGATGCAATTACTATATTAATAATTGTATTTGTAAATGCAATATTAGGATTTGTTCAAGAATTCAAAACAGAAAAGTCATTAGAGGCTCTAAAAGATTTAGCAGCACCAACATGTAAGGTATTAAGAGATGGAAGCATACAAATTCTTAATTCCATATACTTAACTATTGGTGATGTAGTTATTTTAGAAGCTGGTGATAGAGTTCCAGCAGATGGTGCATTTATCGAAGGGTTAGGTATTGTTGTTGATGAATCACTACTTACTGGTGAATCAGTAGGTGTTGATAAAGATGTTAATGGAAAAAATAATAGATGCTACATGGGAACAACTATTGTAAAAGGAAAAGGATTATTTAAAGTTGACACAATAGGTATGAAGACTGAAATGGGAAAAATAGCAGATTTAATTCAAAACATAGATGAAGAAAGATCTCCTTTAAATAAAAAATTAGATTCGCTTGGTAAAGTATTAGTAGTTATTTGTTTAGTTGTATGCATAATAGTAACTGTAATGGGTGTAATAAGAGGTAATGATGTAACAGAAATGTTTTTACTTGGAGTAAGTTTAGCAGTAGCAGCTATTCCAGAAGGACTTGCTGCCATTGTAACAGTAGCATTAGCACTTGGAGTATCTAGAATGTTAAAAAGAAACGCTCTGGTAAGAAAGTTACCAGCAGTTGAAACTTTAGGATGTACTTCTGTTATATGCTCTGATAAGACAGGTACATTAACTCAAAATAAGATGACAGCTAAAGAAGTTTATTTAAATGGAAGAATATATGAATTAGAAAAAGAAGAATTAAAAGATTATAATAAAATGATGAAAGCTTTAGTTTACTGTAATGACTGTAATTACGATTTTACTAAGGATATAATGCTAGAAGTACTTCATGGAGAGCCAACAGAAACTGCTTTAATAGAAATGTTTTTTAAGAAAGTTGAACCATTAAAAGAATATGTATCCAACATAAATAGAGTGTATGACGTTCCTTTTGATTCAACAAGAAAAATGATGTCTGTAATAGTTAATGAAAATGGTAAAGAAGTTTGCTATGCTAAAGGTGCACCAGAAAGACTTATAGAAAAATGTTCTTATATATTAGAAAATAATAAAATAAAGCCTTTAACATATCAAAAAAAACAACAAGTTGCAAAATTTATTGAAGCTATGTCATCTAGAGCACTAAGATGTATAGCATGTGCATATAAAGAAGAAGGAATAAGTAAAAATAATCATTTAGAAGAAAATCTTATATTTATAGGTGTTGTTGGAAGTATTGATCCTCCAAGAAAAGAAGCTAGAGATGCAGTTTTAAAATGTAAGCTTGCAGGAATAAAGCCTGTTATGATAACAGGAGATCATAAAAATACTGCTTTAGCCATAGCTAAATCATTAAATATATGTAATACTGAAGAGCAAGTTTTAACTGGTGAAGAAATAGAAAAAATTAGTGATGAGGAATTATATAAGAAAGTTAATAAAATCAGGGTATTTGCTAGGGTTTCACCAAATCATAAGTTAAGAATTGTAAAAGCATTCAAGAAAAAAGGTAATATAGTCGCAATGACTGGTGATGGAGTAAATGATGCTCCAGCAATAAAAGAAGCAGATATAGGAATTTCAATGGGGATTTCAGGAACTGATGTTACTAAAGAAGCATCATCAATGATATTAATGGATGATAATTTTTCAACTATAGTGGCAGCAGTAGAAGAGGGAAGAATAATTTATGATAATATAAGAAAATTCATAAGATATTTATTGTCTTGTAATTTGGGTGAAGTTTTAACTATGTTTTTAGCAACATTATTTTATCTTCCAAATCCATTAAGTCCAATACAAATTTTACTTGTTAATTTAGCTACTGATGGATTACCAGCTATTGCTCTTGGCGTTGATCCAGCTGATAGTGATATTATGAGACAGGCTCCAAGAGCAAAAAATGAAAGTATTTTTGCAAGGGGACTAGTTGAGAAGATTGTAGTAAGGGGGTCGTTGATAGGAATATGCACATTACTATCATTTATGATAGGAAGATATTATGGTATGAATCTAGAGACTTGTAGAACTTTAGCTTTATGTACTCTTGTAATGTCTCAATTAATACATGTTTTTGAATGTAGATCAGAAAGACATTCAATATTTGAAATAAAGCTATTTACTAATCCATATTTAGTAGGAGCTGTTTTAATTTCAATAATAATGATAACATCTGTACTTTATATACCATTCTTTAGAGGAATATTCCATACTGTTGCATTGTCATTTAGTCAATGGTTAATAGTAATGTTCTTCTCAGGAATAATAGCATTAATAAATAGTGTGTATTTATTAATAAAATCAAAATAGAATGTTAAGTTTAATTTAATAGTAATATTTTAGTATAAGGGCGTAGTGGCATTGAAATTTGCTTTTTAGAATATTTGTTGAATTAATTGCTTGTCACAATGTTTCATTGGGAGCATGCATTAATTAGACTAAACTTTGTTTTAGTGTTGTTAAGTGAGAGTCGAAATTTTACATTTCGCTCCTCGAACTTACTCAGCGAAGTCGAGTTTCCTTTTTACATTCGGTCCACGAGCTTTATACTACAATATTACCATTGTTCAAATATAACAACAAAAGTACCAATTGAAGTTTTCAATTGGTACTTTTGATTTAATCTGTAAATTATCTTCTCATCATTTTAGTAGCTTGTTGACGTGATTTCTTTAATTCACTATGATCAACAGGTATTAGATCTTTTTTAGTTGTAAGATTCAATACATTCATTATTTGAATAGCTTCTGTAGTATCTTTTTTCTTTATTTTCTCGCCTTTAACACCCATTATTATTACTTTATTTCCTTGAGATACAGTAATAAATTCAGGTTTTTTAAACCATTTATTTTGTTTATAAAAACATTTAACAACAGATCTACCAACTTCAGGCTTAACTACCATTTCAACTAATATTTTGTGAAATATAAAGTAACTTTTTTCAAAAACCTTTACTGATAAAACAGTTCCAGATGTACTTGTAATTCTATCTCCATATTTTTCAAGATATGCGTCTTGAAAATATTTATTAAATTTTCCAGAAAATTTTTCTTTTAAACCCATTTATGACTCTCCTTTTTAATAACAATGTATTTATCAATTAAAATAAAAAACCTATTATATCTAGCTTATTATATCATAATAGTTTATTAAGTACCATACATATTAGCATTTGATTGTATTTTAAAGTGACATGTAAAATCTAATTAATTCATATAGTATTTGTGATTATTAAAATAATATGTTTCATAGCAATTTTTATAAATAAAATTATAAGTTGAAATAAGTGAATTATTTAGATATAATTAATTAAAATAGAATATTTTGCTAGGGGTGCCGTTTTTAACGGCTGAGAAGGATATCCTAACTCTAATAACCTGATATGGTTAGTACCATCGTAGGGAAGCTTATTTACTTACTGTATATATTTATATGTAGTGGTATTTTATGCTTGCTTAGTGCAAGCTTTTTTTATTCTTTAGGAATTTATATTATTAAAAAATTTGTGGATAACTTTTAAAATAATGTGTTTTAAAGGTATTATGAGTA
>NZ_JAVJAN010000045.1:0-25601 GCF_031344075.1 Clostridium aquiflavi | reverse complement strand
AATAAAACAAAAAGTCATCTAAGAATATTTTCAATATCCTTAGATGACTTAGACAAGGATAAATCCTTATCTAAATGACATTGGGCAATTAGCCACTTTTTTTATTTAGAAAATTGCACCTTAGCATTAGTATGTAAATATAATAAATTAAGAAACTTGTTTTCAAATCATTCTAATCTTTAGTTAAGTTATCCTTATTATTAATACTTAACTTTATTTTAAGATTAGAAAAAATTATTTTATCACTTCCCTACCTTGTATTCTTTAATATTTATAAAAAATAGTGATAAAATAACAACTTAAACTTATAATTTCTTAATACTATTTTATATTTTATAAAAGCGAGGATATATTATGAGTAAACTTAAAGATAAAATAACTTCTTTACTACAACCAATTCTCAATAAATTTTTAATTAAATTATTTTATAATTCTGATTTATGTGGATTAGCTACTATTGTTTTTAATAATTCTTTTAAAATCTCTTACGCAAATCTTGAATTTTTTAAGATTCTTGGATTAAAGAAAGATATTTTTAATAAAGATTGTAAAAATGATGTTCTTTCAATCATTTATAAAGAAGATATAGATTTGTTTAAGAACATTTTTGTGACTAAACATAATGTTGGAGACGATATTAAAATTGAATTTAGAATTAATAAAAATGATACTAATTTTAGTTGGCTACTTCTAATGGGTCGGTGTATATCTAATAAAAATTGCAATTATCAATTTATATGTATTCTTAATGATATAACAGAAAATAAAAATACTCATCAAAAATTAGAGATTGAAACATTAAAATTAAAAATTCAATTAGATCCTCTAACTAAGTTATATAATAAAACCGCAAGTAAAGTATTAATTGAAGACTTCTTAAAAAGTAATACTTTAACCTCACATGCTCTTATGATTATTGATATTGATAATTTTAAATCTATAAATGATAATTTAGGTCATATGTTCGGTGATAATATCTTATTAAAAGTTTCCGATACTTTAAAATCTTGTTTTGACAAAGATGACATTGTTGGACGTGTTGGAGGCGATGAATTTATTGTATTTTTTAAAAACATTATTAATACAGAAATGATTACCACTAAGGCTTATACAGTTTGTAATTCTATAAAAAATATATATATAGATAAAAGTCATAGTATTTCTTGCAGTATTGGAATATCTATTTATCCAAATGATGGGATTGCTTATTATGACCTTTTTGAAAAATCTGATCATGCTCTTTATTTAGCTAAAAGATATGGTAAGGATTGCTTTGAATTCTATGATAAAAATAAAATAGATGTTTTTAAAGAAAGTGATATCTTCAATTTTCATTCAAAAAACAATTTGTACAACAGATATAATAACACTTTTAAAAATAAATTAATTTCATACTCATTTGATATACTCTCTGAAACTAAAGATATCGATGATGCTATAGTTTTGATTTTATCTAAAATTGGGGAGTACTTTAATTTAAGTAGAATAAGCATACTAAAATATTCCTCAGAGGATACTAATTTTAATATTACGCATGAATGGTGTAATTATGAAATACCTTGTTATAAAAATGAGCTGAAAAATTTATTGTTTAATGATTGGCTATATTATTTTTCTATCTTTAATAATGATGATGTATTTATTTGTAACGATTATTCAAATTTAATTCTGCCAGAAAAAAATAAAAAGCTTTATGATAAGCTTAATGTAAAATCATTTTTACAATGTCTTATAAAAGATAATGAACAGTATAAAGGATGTGTTAACTTCTATAATTCCTATGAAAATCATTTTTGGACTGCAAATGAAATCAAGTTGTTTACTACAATAACAAAAATAATAGCTTCTTATTTGTTGAAGATACTCACTACTCAACGTCTTGAAGAAGAAAAACATTTTTTCCAATCCATTGCCAAAAATCAAAATCTATATACCTATGTTTTAAAAGATGATAGCTATGAGCTATTATATATGAGTCCTAATTTAAAAAACATCTTTCCAAATGCAAAATGCGGTGAAGTATGTTATAAAGCTTTTTTTAATAGCGATATTCCTTGTATGCATTGTCCATTATCTAAATTAAATTATGATAATAATACTAATACAGTTGAATTTTTTAATCCAGTACTCGAAACTTGGATAAGTATGACAGCTTGTAAAATAACCTTACCTAAAAATATTCAAGCAAGACTAATGTATTTTTCTGATATAACAAATTTTTTAGATAGAATTATCTCTAAAGACTCTTTAACAGGCTTAATGACATTACCAAAATTCGAAGTAATGGCTAATGAACTATTAAATAAGTCAAATAATAAATATGCACTTATATGTTCAGATTTTGATAAATTTAAATATATAAATGAGACTGCTGGTTATGCTATTGGAAATAAAGTTTTAGTTAAATTTTCTTATCTTTTATCTACACTTCTTGACAAAGATGAATTAGTATGTAGAGCTTCTTCTGATAATTTTTTAACTCTTATAAAATACACTGATATTGAAAAATTTAAAAATAGACTTATAAATTTTAATAATGAAATATTAAAGTTTCAAAAAGAAGAATTTAATCATATAAAAATCTCTATAATTAGTGGGATTTATTTAATAACTAATGTAAATGATAGCTTAGTTTCAATGATTGACAAAGCGAATATAGCTCGAAAAACTATTAAAGGTTCACATAAAAGCCAATTTGCATTTTATGATTCTAAACTTCATATAAAAGCTACTGAAGAAAAAAAGATAGAAAATCGTATGATTGATGCCTTAGATAACAGAGAATTCGTAATATATTTACAACCCAAAATTCAACTTTCTACAAAAAAATTAGTTGGCGCTGAAGCTCTTGTACGATGGATTACCCCTGATAATGTGATTTTTTATCCCGGAAAATTCATTCCCTTGTTTGAGAAAAATGGATTTATTGTTGAGTTAGATTTTTATGTTTATGAAGAAGTTTTTAAAGTTCTTCGTAATTGGATGGATAATAAAAAGAGACTGCTACCGATTTCTATGAATGTATCAAGAGTTCATATAAATAATGATACTTTTATCTCTAGATTAATCACTCTAATTAAACAATATAGTATTCCAATAAATTTAATAGAGCTTGAACTTACTGAAAATATTTTTCTTGATAATATAAAAGAAGTATTAAGTAAAATAACTGAATTAAAAAACCTTGGATTTACTTTTTCAATGGATGATTTTGGGGCTGGATATTCTTCTTTAAATCTTTTAAAGGAACTTCCTATAGATGTTTTAAAATTAGATAAAAGCTTTTTTCCTAACAACAATGTAAGTGCTAATGAAAAAATAATCGTATCTAATATTGTAAAAATGGCTAAAGATCTTAATATTTCAGTTTTATCTGAGGGAGTAGAAACTCAAGCTCAAGTAGATTTTTTAACTCAGATTGGATGTGATATGGTTCAAGGATACTTTTTTTCAAAGCCTATACCAGTTGATGAATTTGAAAAAAAATTTAATCCTTAAATATCTAAAAATAATTTATCCTTAATAAAGTGTAACCTTTATAGTAGATATAAAAATTCTTATATGATTTTTAGCTACTATAAGGGTTTTTATTTGTGAAAATACAGTAATTGCAGTAAAATTTAAAATCAAAAATAAATATTTAATATCTTTGAAATTATGTTTTTTCTATAATATAATTATTTGTACAGACTTTTTAGGAGGAATATATTAAATGCAAAAACTTCTTAGTAAAATGCGACAAGCAATAAATGATTTTGATATGATTCAAGATGGAGATAAAATAGCTGTTGGACTCTCTGGCGGAAAAGATAGCTTAACTCTACTATATCTTTTAAATACATACAAGAATTTTTCACCCCAAAAATTTGAGCTTATAGCAATTACCTTAAATCCAGGTGGTGTAGACAATTCTCCCCTATACACATTATGTGAAAATTTAAAAGTTCCTTTTTATGAAATACAAACAGATATAAAAAAGATTGTGTTTGACTTAAGGAAAGAAAAAAATCCTTGTTCTTTATGTGCAAATCTTAGACGTGGTGCTTTGCATAATAATGCAGAAAAATTAGGTTGCAATAAAGTTGCGCTTGGTCATCATAAAGATGATGCTTTGGAAACTCTTATGCTATCAATGTGCTATGAAGGAAGAATTAACTGTTTTTCACCAAAAACACTTATGCATAAAAATACTATAACATTAATAAGACCAATGGTTTATATAGAGGAGCACAGCATTAAAAGTGTTGTTAAAAAATTTAATTTTCCAGTTATAAAGAATCCATGCCCTGCTGATGGTAAAACCAAAAGACAGGATATAAAAGAATTGATTGATGAACTTAATAATAAAATGCCAGGTTTTAAAAAGAACCTTTTTGGTTGTTTAAATAATTCAGATCAACTTTTTATCTGGAATAAAGATTTAATTAAATAACTAAAAAATAGGTATCTAAAAATTATTTTTAGATACCTATTTTTATACATAAACATTTAACTCTAATTATATTATTTGTAGGCTATACATATTAAATCTTATTTTACTTTAAGCTCACTATACTTTCTATTATATCTTTACGGTCTTTATTCATAGAAATAAATGTATTAAAATCAGATGCATTTTCATTCAATGATATATCTGTTGGACCACCTATAAAATAAGTATCATCATTTACAGTAACATAGTTTTCAACATCAATCGTATCAAACATACTTGGATCTAATGAATCATCTTGCTTAATTATAAGAAAAAATAGTCCTGATTTTGGGTCAATGCTAGAATCAGATGATTTAAAATAAACAGCTACTGAATTGCTTTCTTCTATAATCCTATATTTGTCTTTCCAAGTATCTGGAAAAGTCATTGAAAATCCTAAATTACTTTTAAATATTAAATTACCTTTAGAATCTTTTTCAATATTCTCCTTATTTTTATCATTTACGATTTTGCCACTATCACTTTTTTCTTTATTTTCTATACTTTCTTCACTAATAGTTATCTCTTCTTTATTTGCGTTATCATTAGTAGTTTCACTAGTTTCTATATTAGGTTCTTTTTCAATTGAAGTTGGAGTTGTCATATGAGTATTATTGTATATGTATAATATACCTACAATTAAAACTGAACTTGTGACTATTGCTATTGTTTTCATTTTTTCCCTCATAAAAATCTCCCCTTTTATTAATTTAATGTTGCAATACCCTATTACCCT
Source organism: Clostridium aquiflavi (assembly GCF_031344075.1). Classification (NCBI taxonomy): domain Bacteria; kingdom Bacillati; phylum Bacillota; class Clostridia; order Eubacteriales; family Clostridiaceae; genus Clostridium; species Clostridium aquiflavi. The sequence continues at coordinate 20,394 of NZ_JAVJAN010000045.1, read as the reverse complement.
TTTTCTAAAACATTTCTTTATTTACTCTTGTTATATATATACATTATATCATAACTAGAGAACAACAATTCTATTCATTAATTTTTAGTATGATTTACTCTTAATATAAAAACAAAATATATTTTATTCCCTTATAAATACATAATACACTTTTATCTTACACATATGCATTTTATCTTAATAGTAATTAATATATATTTATGCTATAATCTTCAAAATGATATTATTATCAAATTATTTAGATTTTAGTATTGAAAATTTTACTTATATTTTTGTTAAAACTCAACAAATTATATTATACATATGGGGGATATTTATATGACTACTTATAAATCTATTAAAAAATCATTCTTTTTATTATTAATGTTAAATTGTTTAATCTTATTAAATGGTTGTAATAATTCAAAGAAAAGTACCCTTGAACCTTCACCTGCTAAATGGGCTTTAGAACAAAGCGTTGGTGTAGATATGGTAACACTTGATTATGCATCTGATGATATAATAATATTTCATGATTATTTTGGACTTTTTATTTATGATTTAAATGAATTACAAATTATTAATAGTATTGATTTACAAGAAATTGACTGTTCTATGACCCAAGGCGATGAATATTGTGAAGTAACAGTTAGCAATGATGGACGTACTATTCAATTACATAATATTAACAGTGCTGATATGTATTCTTATTCTGTATATACAAATACCTTACAAAAAACAAAATATAAGGATATGAAAAATTCTTTCAAAGATAAATTAGTGCCAATAGAAAAAGTTATTGATAATCCTAACGAAAATTTTAGTCATGAAGCGATTCTATTTGGAGCTAATGATTATGGATATATAACTACTTATGATTTTACAATTGGAACGTTAGATTATGTTCGCAATGATACAGCATATTCACTATTTAGTTTCGAAAAATAATAAAAGACTAAATAGATTTAAACAATTAAAATATTATATTTAAAATATTGGAGGAGCATATGATATTTAAAAAAAATACGCAAATAGTTGAATTTGTAAGACGTCCAAATAGATTTCAAGGATATGTTATTATAGATGGAAAAGAAGAATTAGTGCATGTACCTAATACAGGTAGATGCAAAGAAATATTAATACCTGGTTGCAAAGCACTAATAAGAGAAGAAAATGGTCCAAATAGAAAAACTAAATTTAGCTTAATTGGTGCATATAAAGGTGACAAATTAATAAATATTGATTCACAAATACCAAATAAAGTTGTTGAAGAAGCTCTTATTAATAAAAGAATTAAAGGACTAGAGAAATATACAAAAATCTCTAGAGAAAAAACCTTTGGAAATAGTAGATTTGATTTTAAATTAGAAGATTCTTTAAATAATGAGTATTACTTAGAAGTAAAAGGCGTCACCTTAGAGGAAGATGGATTTTGTAGATTTCCAGATGCCCCAACTGAAAGAGGAACTAAGCATTTATTAGAACTAATAGAAGTTAAAAATAATAATATGGGAGCTGGTGTTCTTTTCTTAATTCAATTAGATAATGTAAAAAGTTTTTCACCAAATGATGATACTGACCCTAAGTTTGCCAATGCACTTAGAAAAGCTAAAACTATGGGTGTAGATATATTTGTATATGACTGCACATTAGGAGAAACCTTTATTGAACTGTCCAAAGCTGTTGAATTAAAATTACAAACATAACTAAAAAAAACATGGAGACTGTATAATAAACCTTGAAGTAACTTAAGATCTATTATATAGTCTTATAATTTATACATCTACAAATATTAACTATTATTATCTTTACATTTTAATATATTATTACAAATACAGTCTTCTGTCTCGGTAACTATATTCATTAAAAACAAAACCAATTTATTACAATTTACACTATTTAATTTGTAGTGATTCCATATTCCTTCTTTTCTACAATCCACTAATCCACACTCTATCAATACCTTCATATGATGTGATAATGTCGGTTGAGTAAATTCAAAATTCTCTAATATATTACAAGCACATTTTTCTCCACAAGAAAGTAAATCTAATATTTTTATTCTATTTGGATCACTTAATGCTTTAAATATTTTTGAATTTAATTCATATTTTGTTTCCATAACTCCTCCTAGCATAGATAAATATCTATATATAGATTAAATCACTTTATGTTTAACGTCAATAACTATCTATAATTACACTTGTATCATTATAATTATATGGTAACATTTTACCCTATCTATTTTTGCCATTTCATGCCTTTTTATGTTATAATTAAACTATATTTTAATTATAAGTATAATTTTCAATTTAATGTAAAATAGGAGGACTTCAATGTGCTTAAAATTGCCTACTTAGCTGATTATAAAGAAAATACAGAAACCATAATTGATTGGTTATGGAATGAATTTGGAAATGAAACAAATCGTGATTTTTTTGAAAGCATTATAAATCATAGTTTTAAAAAAAACAGTTTACCTTTAACATTTATTGCTCTTTCAGATAATGAATTAGTTGGCACTATTAGTTTGTGGAGAGCTGATTTAGTGAGTAGACAAGATTTATATCCATGGTTATCAGCATTGTATGTAAAAGAAAATTATAGAAATAAAGGTATTGGTCAAAAATTACAAGACTTTGTACTAACTTACTGTAAAAATGCTGGATTTTCTAAACTCTTTTTATATACAGATATTGATAACTATTATGAGAAAACAGGTTGGAAGCATTTTGAAAATGGTGCTGAATACTCTGGAGATTATATTAAAATATACAAAAAAGAGTTATAAGAAAATCTTATAACTCTTAAAAATCACAAATTATCTTCTATTGTTTTGTTCTTTTTTAGCTCTTCTACAAGCTGCGCATCTTACTGGATCGTTAGAAAATCCTTTTTCTTTGTAGAATTCTTGTTCTCCTACTGTAAAAATGAATTCTTGACCACAGTCTTTACATACGATTGTCTTATCTTCCATATTAAATTCCTCCTTATTATTTAAAGATTCCTACTGACTCATATAATTCTCTAAAAGGAGAAATCTATTTATCTTAACAAAATCTTTATATATTACTAATTCAGTATAACACTGTTTAGGCAAAATTGCAATGTTTTTTATCAAATATATATTTTTTAACATCATAAAAAACCACCCATTTAGAGTAGATAATCATTTACTCTAAATAGGTGTATTGGATGTTTATTTATTATCTTTTATTGGTTTTTTTAATACTGAAAGTATTATCATACCTACTACTGCACCCGCTGCTATTGCTCCAATATAACCTAATTTATTACTTATAATACCTATTACAAATAATCCACCATGTGGAGCTCTTAAAGCACACTCAAAGAACATTGATAATCCACCAGCAACTGCTGAACCAACTACACAAGCTGGTATTACTCTTAATGGGTCTGCTGCTGCAAATGGTATTGCTCCTTCTGTTATAAAAGATAAACCCATTATATAGTTAGTAAGACCTGATTGTCTTTCCCTTACTGTATATCTATTTTTAAAGAAAGTAGTACTTAATGCTATTGCAAGTGGTGGAACCATACCACCAGCCATTACAGCTGCCATTATTTCAAAATTGCCACTTGCAAGTGATGCTGTACCGAAGACATATGCTGCTTTGTTTACAGGACCGCCCATATCAACTGACATCATTCCACCTAATACTATACCTAAAAGAACTTTACTAGTTCCACCCATTGAATTAAGTCCATTTGTAATCATAGTATTTAAAGCACCTACCGGTGGATTAACAGCAAACACCATAATTGCTCCAATTAGTAATATACCAAAGAAAGGATATAATAATACAGGTTTTAAACCTTCTAAGCTCTGAGGTAATTTATCGAATAATTTCTTTAATAAAACAACTAAGTAACCAGCTATAAATCCTGCAAGTAATGCACCTAAGAATCCTGATCCGCCTTTATTAGCTAATGCTCCACCAACAAAACCTACTGCTAGTGCTGGTCTATCTCCAATACTCATTGCAATGAATCCTGCAAGCACTGGAAGCATAAAGTCAAAAGCTGTTCCACCTACTGTTTTAAAAAATGCTGCAAGTGGTGTATTCGTACCAAAGTTGCTTGGATCAATACTATAATCATCAAAAAGGAATGCTAATGCAATTAATATACCACCACCAATTACAAATGGCAACATATGTGATACTCCATTCATAAGGTGTTTATAAATTTGACGACCTATGCTTTCATTTTCTATATTCTCTGTTTCAGCACTGCTATTACCATTATAATGATATACAGGTGCATTTCCACTTATAGCTTCATTGATTAATTCTTCTGCTTTATGTATTCCATTGGCTACTTTAGTTTTTATAACTCTTTTTCCATTAAATCTACTCATTTCAACATTTTTATCTGCTGCAATTATAATACATTCTGCTTCTTCAATTTCTTTTTTAGTTAAAACATTTTTAGCTCCTCCAGAACCATTAGTTTCAACTTTTATCGTAATGCCTAAATCTTTACCCTTATTTTCAAGACTTTCTGCTGCCATATAAGTATGTGCTATTCCCGTTGGACATGCTGTAACAGCTAGAACTCTATATCCACCATTATTTGAAGTTTTTTTAGTTTCTTTAACTTCTTCAGGAAATTTTTCACTTTCTTTTTCATCTATTAGTTTTAAAAATTGATCTTTATCTTTACAATCAATTAAGCTATCTTTAAATTTTTCATCCATTAATATAGTAGATAATCTAGCTAAAACTTCTAAATGTAAATTGTCACTATTATCTGGAACTGCAATCATAAAAAATAATTTTGCTAAAGATCCATCTAATGAATCATAATCTACTCCATTTTTACATACTGCTGCAGCTAATGAAGCTTTTTTAACAGCATTAGTTTTTCCATGTGGTATAGCTATTCCATCACCAATTCCTGTTGTACTTTGTGCTTCCCTTGCTATAATAGCTTTTTTATACTCTTCTTTGTTATTTAAATTGCCTGTTTTGTCCATCAAGTTTACTAGTTTCTCAATACATTCATCTTTAGAAAATGGATTGAAGTTTAACTCAATGCCTTGTTTTTTTAATAAATCAACAATTCTCATTAAATATTCCTCCTTACATTTTTACATTTTAGATAATAGTTTTTCTACTTCTTCTTTTGTTGCTAATTCATCAGAAAATGCGCTTGCACTACCTGTTGCAATTCCCATTTTAAATGCTTCTTTTATATCATTATTTTTAATATATCCTGCTAAAAATCCTGCTACCATAGAGTCTCCAGCTCCTACTGAATTTTTCAATATTCCTTTTGGCACCTCTCTTTTTATGGGTTGTCCATTTTCAGGTAATAAAATTGCTCCTTCTCCAGCCATTGAAATCAATACATTTTTAGCTCCCATTTCTTGAAGCTTTTTACCATAAGTTATTATGTCTTCATCATTTTTCAGCTCAACATTAAACATTTCAGCCAATTCATGATGATTAGGTTTTATTAAAAATGGCTTATACTTTAGCACCTTTAAAAGTAAATCTTTAGTTGCATCAACTATAAATTCTACATTCTTTTCCAATAGGTTCTTCATTATATTTTGATATATATCATCAGGAACGCTGTTTGGTATACTACCTGACAATATTAAATAATCTCCTTCTTCTAAATCAGAAAGTTTTTCATATAATTTATTTAAATCATCATTTGTAATTTCTGGACCTGCTCCGTTTATTTCTGTTTCTCCATTACTTTTTAGCTTTACGTTAATTCTTGATAAACCATTTTTTAATTTTATAAAGTCACAATCAACACCGTGATTTTTAACTTGTCTTTCTATTTCATTTCCTGTAAAGCCTGCAACATAGCCTAATGCCGTATTCTCTATACCTAAATTATTTAAGACTATAGAAACATTTATTCCTTTTCCTCCTGCATAAACTTCTTCATCATTACTTCTATTTAATGAATCAACTTTAAAATTATCAACTTTTACTATATAATCCAATGAAGGATTAAGAGTTATTGTATTAATCATTTTTACTCACCTCTATTACATTAGTATCATATATAATATCTAAATTTTTTATTCTGCTTGTAATTAATGTTGCATCTTTTATTGTCCCAAAAGTTATAAAACTAACCTCATCTAATTTCGATTCATCGCATAAAACAAATGCTTTATTGCATCTTTTTATCGCCTCTGCTTTTACCATAGCCTCATTTACATCCGGCGTTGTATATCCATTTTTATTACTTACACCATTTGTACCAAAAAAACCTTTTGTAAAATTATATTTTTTTAAATCTTCTACAGTTATAGGTCCAACAATTGCTTCAGTAACAGCTTTTAATTCTCCACCCAACATTAAAGTTTTTATGTTTTTTTCTAATAATTTTTTTGCATGAACTATAGCATTTGTAACAACAGTTATATCTTTTGCTTCTATAAATGATATTAAAGCTTCTGTTGTTGTACCAGCATCTAAGTAAATTAACTCTCTATCTTCTATTAAATTAGCTGCATATCTTGCTATTTCAATTTTCTCATCTGCATTTAATGATTTTCTAACATTTACTTTATAATCATGTTTTGCTGTACCTTCACTTATTAATGTTGCTCCTCCATGAATTTTTTTAAGCAATCCTTCATTATGAAGATTATTTAAATCTCTTCTTATTGTAGATTCAGAAGCATCTAGTAATTTAACTAGTTCAACAACTGAAATTATTCCTTTTGTTTTTAGTTCTTGAAGTATTATATTGTATCTTTCTTCTGTAAACATTCTCACCACTCCATATCTTTATAATAAACTATTTGTTTTTAAAAATCAATCATTTTAGTTCAAATTAATTTAAAATCAATCAAAAACATTTATATTTTTAACTAAAATATGTTTTTAAAGTATAATTATTACATGGTTTTGATCGTTTATAACTGTTTTTGATCCAACTCTATTCATTTTCAGCCATATTTATATAACTATTTTTATATTCACTCATAATATAATATCATTTTTAACAAATATTTCAAAACTAATCATACTATTCCATAAAAAAAATTTACCAAACCATACCTTGTTATTTAAAAGTTTAGAGATAATAGTTTGAATTTAAATCCTCAAATGTTATATATAATTTTTTATATAAAAAGGGATGTATCAAATTTTGATACATCCCTTTTATTAAAACTAAAGCTTTGTAAAAATCGCAGTAGTACCTAAGGATAATTTAGTCAAATGTATGAATACAACTCTCCTTTTGTAAGAAAATTATATATTTCATTTTCATTTAAATATACATCACCTATAAGCCCATGTGCTCTATAAAACTCATTATGATTATGAAAATCTGATCCTGCTGTATAAAGAATGTTCTTATTTTTAGCTACTTCCAAAAAATATTTTGTATCTTCATCTGTATTGCTAAAATACTTAGCCTCTAATCCATCAAAATCTAATTTTATAATTTCTTTAAAATCATTTCTATTGATAAGTACTGGATGCGCAAGTACAACTGTCGCTCCAAAAAATTTTAATATTTTAATTCCATTATCAACCGATAATCCATCGCCTTTATTGATTTCTATATATCTTCCTAATACTTTTTTTATATTATTTATCTTATGATTTTTCACATCTTTTAAAATCTTAACAAGAAGTTCATCTTTATAACTCTCATCTTTAAAATATCCTAAAATATGAACTCTACTTCCATTTTTATGTTTAGTTGAAAGTTCAACTCCTGGAATTACTTTAACTCCTATTCTTTCCCCCTCTAATATAGATTCATCTATACCACAAGTATTGTTATGATCTGTTAAAGAAATTATATCAACACCTCTTTTTTTAGCAAAATTAACAACTTGTTTTGGGGTATAACCACCATCTGAAGATGTTGAGTGAATATGAAAATCTCCTTTTTTATACATCTGTAACTCCTTTAAAATGTTATACCACATTTTATTGTATGAAATTTATAATATAATAGTTATTTATTATTTTCATATCAGGTTATTCTTTAAGGTCATGTTGACATATGCATAATTAAAGCTAGATGGTGTAAGATAACCTTAAAAATCAAATATATTACACATAATACTTAATCTAGACTTAATTTACAACACTCTTAGATCTCCAAGTCCCTCTTCTCCATCTTATGTAGAAAATTAATCCTCTTAAACATTCATCACACATCATTGCAATCCATATCCCTCTAAGTCCTAATCCTAAAACTATTCCGAAAACATAAGAAAGTCCTGTTGCTACAATCCACATTGATAAAACTCCTATAAATATAGGATATTTAATATCACCAGCTGCCTGCATACCTCTTATTATTACAAGATTAAAGGATCTTCCAAACTCCAATAATACATCTATAAATAAAACTTGTTTTCCTAATTTTAAGATTTCAGGATTAGATGTAAATATACCAAGCAAATTATCACTAAATATAAATAACACTATTGAAACCCCTACTGAAATAAATGCTGCTGGTCTTAATGTCTCCAAAACTTTCTTATAGGCTTCATCTTCCTTATTAGCACCAATAAGATACCCAACTCTTATTTGATTCGCTTGCGATACTGCTGATCCATATATGAAAGAAAACCAAACCAATATTCCAACATATGCTTTTGTTGCAACAGAGCTTGTACCCATCATATTTATAAATGTTAATATCACCATTTGTGAAAAATTATATGATACTGATTCACCTCCAGATGGAAGACCAATCATCATTAACTTTTTAAATATTTCTTTAGGAAATGGATTTAAGTGTTTTAATGATACTTTTTGTTTTATATTTTGTTTAAATATGTATATTATAACTATAACTCCTATAAGTCTGCTTAATACACTTGATATAGCAACTCCTTCTACTCCAAGCTTTGGTATCCCAAATGCACCACTTATAAAAAGAAAGTTTCCTAATATATTAACTATATTTACTATTGCAGAAACATACATTCCTTGTTTCATTAAACTGTTACTTCTTAATATTGCTGAATAAGTCATAAATATAGCTTGTAAAAATATTCCTCCACCAATTATACTTATATATGTTTTAGCATCTATAAGCAGCTCACTTGGCATTCTTAGCCACTTAAAAAATATACCATTGAAACATAATAACAATATGCTTATTAAAATACTAAATACTAAGTTAGAAAATACAGCTACAGAATATATTTCGGAAACCTTTCCATAATTTTTTGCACCTAAGTATTGAGATACAAGTATTGTTGTTGCCATAGTAATAATACTAAAAGTAATAAGTAAGAAATTCATAATCTGATTTACATTTCCTACAGCAGCAACAGAATTTTCTGATACTCTGCTTAACATAAGTTGATCCACGTTACTTACAAGCATCTGCAAAATAAGTTCTATAAAAATAGGCCATGTCAATTTAAATAACGATGTTGTTCTTTCAGTTGTCCTCTCTAATGTGTTTATGCTACTCATTTTTTCTCCTTTCCCTTCACAAAAATCCTTCTTGTTGTTGCATTTATTTCTATTGTATAAATATTATTTTAAAACACAATATTTATACGACACAAAACATGGCAAAATTTAAACAAATCATTGCCATGTTTTATATTACATCCCTTAATATCATTAATCAATATAAATATAAAATAATCAAAACTCTAGTATACTTATTTATCTTTTATATAAGTATAAATTACCATTCTGAGGTGTATGTATCATTTTGCCTTTAAATCCTCTTTTCCTCAATTCCTTTTGAAGAGTATACATGAAAAATCCATGAGTGACTATTAAAATATTCTGTGATCCTTCTTCTTTTACTTTTTCTTCTAAAAAATCAAGAAAATTTTTAGCATTTAATTCAGTTTGTGTTTTTAATTCCTCTTGAGAAGAATGATTAAAATACCATGCAAACCTTGCACTTATTGCCCAGAACCAATATGGTAACTTTAAATTACTTTTAAACAATGGACTTATTGGAACTTCCCTTATTAAATCATTTTGAACTATTTCTTTAAAATATATATCTTTGGCAGTTGTTATTGCTCTACTTAAAGTACTACTATAACATTTATCCCAAGCTATTCCTTGAAGTTCTACATCATTTCTTATAACATCACTAGTATTGTAAGCAGTTTCCCAATCCTTAAACTCTTTTGATGTCATAAGAAATTTTCTTTTATAATTAACTTTAAAATGTCTTACAAGTCCTATTCTCATTCCTATACCTCCACCAACTTAATTACATAAATTAACTTTAGTATACTATATAATTTATGTACTATATTTAATTCCATCAATAAAATATACTTATATCAACTTAATGCTAAGCATTAATCTAAATACTTCTATAAGATCAACATAAAATATTAACCTTTCTTCATACTATTTATTAATATTTCCCCAATGTGTTAAAATTTATAGTCTATTATACAGCAATTTTTTTTAACTGTTTAATAGTTCATATATTTTTAAGTATTATTTAATAATATTTATATAAATATATTTATTTTGGGCATTCATAAGTTCAATTACTCTGTTCACTTTGCTTATACATATATAAGCATTTTGATAAAACATATCCTTAAAATAAAGCAAAAAAAAGTGTTCCAAATATATTTGAAACACACACACTCAAAATAATAAAATTAAAAATATAAATTTTCACCATAAAATATATTAACTATTTATTTCCTAGTCATATTTATAATGAACATGTAATAGTTCTTTTGAACGTTCCTTTAATAGTCCATTATATAAAGATATTAGTACCGGATTCTCTTGACTTCTCTTTATTTGCGTAACCTTATCTACTTTATAAAGACCTTTAGCTCTTTCTTTCTTTCCTTCTTTTAAACTAAAAGGTTGTCCTGCTCCAGCTACACATCCTCCTGGGCAAGCCATAACTTCAACAAAATCAAACTGTTCTTCTCCATTTTGAATCTTATCAATTAGGTTTTCTGCATTAGCAAGTCCACTGACTACTCCTATACGCAGATTCTTTTCTCCAAATGGAACTTCACAAACCTTTACACCTTCCATTCCACGAACACCAATAAATTCTATTTCTTTTAAAGCCTTTGAGCTCTTATCTTCAACTACCCCACGGATTACAGCTTCTGTTACACCACCTGTAACTCCAAATATAACACCTGCTCCTGAGTATAAAGAAAATGGCATATCTGAAGATTCTGGTTCAATCTTATCAAATTGAAGTCCAGCTTCGTTAATCATCTTACATAATTCTGTTGTTGTAATTACATAATCAATATCCTTAATTCCATTTCTTATAAATTCTTCTCTAGCTGCTTCTGCTTTCTTAGCAGTGCATGGCATAACAGCTACTGATATAGTTTCTTTTTCGTCTAAAGCATCTTTTTCTTTAAAATACTCTTTTATTACTGATCCAAACATTTGCATAGGTGACTTACATGTAGAAACATACTTCATAAGTTCTGGATGTTTAGTTTCCACATATCTTACCCAAGCTGGACAGCAAGAAGTAAATAAAGGAAGTTTATCATCTCCCGATTCTAATTTTTGTAAAAATTCATTAGATTCTTCTATTATTGTCATATCAGCTGTTAATGAAGTATCATATATTTCATCAAATCCTAATTTTCTCATTGCAGCAACTATATTGTCCATAACGTTTTCTCCAGGTTTTATTCCAAATTCTTCACCTAAAGCAACTCTTACTGCTGGTGCAACTTGAGCTACAACTCTTTGTTTAGGATTATATAGCGCTTTCCAAACTGGCTTTATATCGCTCTTTACAACAATAGCTCCTGTTGGACATACATTAGCACATTGTCCACAATTTACACAATCTGTTTCTCCTAAACATTTACCAAATGCCGGACTAACAACCATATTAGAACCACGATATGCAAAATCAATTGCTCCAACATTTTGTATTTCATTACACATTCTAACGCAATCTCCACATAATATACACTTACTTGGATCACGAACTATTGATTTAGATGAAGTATCTAATTCAATTTTTTCATTTTTATTTTTAAATCTAATAGTCTTCACTCCAAAGCGCAAAGCTAATTCTTGAAGTCTACATTTTCCACTCTTTTCACACACAGTGCAATCTCTGCAATGTGATGCCAATAAAAGTTCTAATATCATCTTACGATGCTTATGAAGTTTAGGCGTATTAGTCTTAATTGACATTTTATCCTTAGGTGGCGTAGAGCAAGAAGCTATAATTCCTCCCCATTCATCTTCAACCACACACATTCTACAAGCTCCATAAATAGATAGATCAGAATAATAACAAAATGTAGGTAAGTCAATTCCCGCTTTTCTTACTAAATCTAAAATATTTTTTTCCTTATCAAATTCTACCCTGTTACCATCAATTATCATATATTTTGACATAAGTTTATACCTTCCTTTCACTAATTCATACGTTGTGAGCTATTAAACTAACTGGATTGCTTTAAATGCACATCCATCCATACAAGCACCACATTTTATACATTTTGATTGATCAATGGTATAAGGTTTTTTTATTTCTCCTTTAATAGCTCCTGCTGGACACATTCTAGCACATTTAGAACAGCCTTTACATTTATCCTTATCTATTTCATAAGACATTAAAGATTTACATACTCCGCCTGGGCATTTTTTATCTACAACATGAGCTATATATTCTTCTCTAAAGTATTTCAAAGTACTCTTTACTGGCAAAGATGCACTCTTACCAAGACCACAAAGCGCTGTCGCAGATATAGTATCTGATAATTCTTCCAACATATCTAGGTGTTCTAATGTACCTCTTCCTTCTACAATGTCAGTTAAAATTTCTAACATTCTTTTTGTACCTTCTCTACAAGGTATACATTTACCACAAGATTCATTTTGAGTAAAATTCATAAAGAAACGAGCTACCTCTACCATACAACTTTTATCATTCATTACAACTAATCCACCACTACCAATCATGGCTCCAACTTTTTTAAGTGAATCAAAATCTAGTGGTAATTCTAAATGATTTTCGCCTACGCAAAGACATCCACCAGATGGTCCTCCAATTTGAACTGCTTTAAACTTTCCTTCTTTTACTCCACCACCAATATCAAATATTACCTCTTTTAATTTTGTTCCCATAGGAACTTCTATTAAACCTGTGTGTTTTACATTTCCAGTAAGTGCAAAAGCCTTAGTTCCATAATTCTTTTCAGTACCAATACTCTTATACCACTTTGAACCTTTATTAATGATGCTTGGAACATTACAAAATGTTTCAACATTATTTAATACAGTTGGTTTTTCAAATAATCCCTTTTCAACAGTTCTAGGTGGTTTAACTCTTGGCATACCTCTATTTCCTTCTATTGACGCTGTAAGAGCACTTCCCTCACCACAAACGAATGCTCCTGCTCCTTGACTTATATGTAAGTCAAAATCAAATCCAGAATTTAAAATATTCTTTCCTAAAAGTCCCACTTTAGTAGCTTGATCTATAGCCATTTGCAATCTTTTAACTGCAAGTGGATACTCAGCACGAACATATATATAACCATAATTTGCTTTTGTTGCAATTCCAGCTATAAGCATTCCTTCAATTACTCTATGAGGATCGCCTTCCATCATACTTCTATCCATAAATGCTCCTGGATCACCTTCATCACCATTACATACTATATATTTTTGTTTTTCAGCTTGTTGTAATACTTGAGACCATTTTCTTCCTGTTTGGAAACCACCGCCTCCTCTTCCACGAAGATAAGATTCTGATATTTCATCTACAACTTCCTCAGGTGTCATATCAAAAAGTGCTTTCGCAACAGCAGTATATCCGTCAGCTGCTAGATATTCTTCAATAGACTCTGCATTTATATGTCCACAATGTTCTAATGCAACACGTGTTTGTCTTGCATAAAAAGGAATTTCTTCTTGCTTGCTATAGCTTTTCTCTTCATTTTTATAAATAAGATGTTCTATTACTTCATTGGAAATTATGCTTCTTTCAACAATTTCTTCACAATCTTCTAATTTAACTTTTATATATAATATTCCTTCAGGTTCTATTCTTAAAAGTGGACCCATTTCACAAAATCCATGACATCCGCTCTTCTTTAAACCAATACTATCATCATGAGGTTCTTCTTCTAATGAGATAGTAACTTCAAGTCCTCTTTGTTCTATTAACTCTTTTAATCTATCATAGATTTTTAAAGAACCACTAGCTACACAACCAGTTCCACCACAAATTAATATTTGTTTAGATTGTTTACCTAAAGCTAACTTACATTTTTCTATTGAAGAGTTCAACTCTTCCCTAGTGTTAATTCTCATTAGATGCTTCCTCCTTTAACTGTTTTATTATGTCTCTAGCCTTTTGCTTAGTCATACTAGGATGTACTACATCGTTTACAGTACAGACCGGTGCTAACCCACATGCGCCTAGACAAGATACAGTTTCAACTGTAAAAATCATATCATCTGTTGTAACTTTACTTTCTGAAAGTCCTAATAATTTTCTGAATTCTTCTAATATAGGTATAGATCCCCTTACATGACATGCAGTTCCATCACAAATTTTTATTACGTATTTTCCTTTAGGTTGTAATGAAAAATTTTCATAGAAAGTTGCAACACCATATATTTTTGCTTCACTTATTTTTAAGTGTTTTGCAATATAACATAGTGCTTCCTTTGGCAAATAACGATATTGTTTTTGAACTTCTTGCATTATAGCAATAACTGACGACTTTTGATAATTATGAGAAGCTAAAATGGTATCTAATTCTTTCATTTCCTCTTCTTTTAATATCACTTGTCCCACCCCCATATATTATAAATTATTATAAAAATAAAAAATGATTTATTATAATATGCTTGTACATATTTATAATATATAATCACTTTTATTAACAAAATAATATATTATTTTTTTATTTTTTAATACCACCTTCTTTAAATGACTATCATTCATGCGTATATTATATACTATGATATTTATTTATATTCTTATATATATTAAAACACATATTTCACTTATTTGTAAGATATTTTTATTATTTCTTACATATTAAATTAATGTAATTATTAAAAAAAATAAACGAAAAAAGTAGTTTATTTTTTGTCTTCTTTGAATATAAAATTGATTGTTTTCAAAACTAAATAATCATATGTCTTAAAATTCTGTCTATAATCTTCAATTTATATTATTATTTAAAATCAATTACATAATTTAAGTATAAAAAACTAGTTATAAGAAAAATATATTATAAAGATTTAATTTTAGTTATAAGATAATTCTACTTTAAAAGACATATTAAAATTCAATTAAAATAGGTGAAGTATATGAATATATATTTAATTTTAACATTAATTCTTTTCATAATTAATTCTATATGTGCAGTCTCTTTAGTATTTATTGAAAAAAGAGATACAACAACTATTTGGGCATGGCTTTTAATCCTTTTTATTTTTCCCTTTTTAGGATTTATGCTTTATTTATGTTTTGGACAAAACATATCTAAAAAAAAGATTTTCAGCAAAAAAGCTGTCATTGATAAAAAAAAGATTAAAAAATTATTAGCTGATTTAAATAAAGATTTGCATAATGAAGTTGCTGAAGAATATATAGATCTTATAAAAATGAATTTTTATGCTAATGATAGTATTTATACAAAAGAAAACGAAGTAAAAACCTACATTAATGGAGAAAATAAATTTAAAGATTTAATGTGCGATATTAAAAATGCTAAATCCTTTATAAATATTGAATACTATATTTTTAGATTTGATACTCTAGGCTCTAAATTAATAGAATTATTAAAAGAAAAAATTAATGAAGGTATTGAAGTTAGATTATTAGTTGATGGTATGGGATCTAAATCATTAACAAAAAAGCACATAAAATATATTAAATCTTGCGGAATAAAATTTTCAGTTTTTTTTCCTAATATAGCTCCATATATAAATCCACGTCTGAATTATAGAAATCACAGAAAAATAGTAGTTATTGATGGAGATACAGGTTATGTCGGTGGTTTTAATGTTGGTGATGAATATATAAATAAAGGAAAACAATTTTCTTTTTGGAGAGACACTCATATAAAAATTATAGGTGCTGCTGCATTAGAATTAAATAAAAGATTTGCTCTTGATTGGGAATATGCTGCAAAAGAAGATATTTACGATATACAATTAAAAAAAATCACATTTTCTTCAAAAGGAAATGTGGGTATACAAATAGTCTCTTCTGGTCCAGATAATATGGAGGAATACATAAGAAATTCTTATTTAAAAATTATAACAAATGCAAAAAAAACTCTCTTTATACAAACACCTTATTTAGTGCTTGATCATCCTATGATAGAAGCTTTAAAAATTTCAGCATTTTCTGGCGTTGATGTAAGAATAATGGTTCCAAATAAAGCTGATTACTTTTTTATGAGTTGGGCTCTAAGTGCCTCAATAGGCAATCTTATTAAATCTGGTATTAAATTTTATAAATACAAAAATGGCTTTATTCATTCTAAAACTATTGTTTCAGACAGTTCAGTATGTAGCATTGGTACTGCTAATTTAGATATAAGAAGCTTTAAACTTAATTTTGAAATTAATGCTATAATTTATGACTCTAAAATAGCAAAAGACTATGAAGATATATTTTTAAAAGACCAAAATGTATGTACACTATTAACGCTTAAAGAATATGAAAATAGAGGACATCTAATTAAAATATTAGAATCTATTTCTAGATTAATATCACCTATTCTTTAATAATAATAAAATTTTAATTATTTTTTTATTATTTTTTCTAAATTTTATGTTACACTATATTTTATTATACTGTAATAAAATACATAAACTTTAGAAAGGTGACTCAAAATGAAAATTGATATTGATAAAAAATTATTTAAATATGGATTATACATTACTATTACAGCTGTTACTATATATATTGCCTTTGCAATTCTTTTTAATATAGGTAACATTTTAGGAACTACTTTTCATGTTATAGAGAAAATACTTTCATTAATAAAACCTTTGTTAATAGCTATTTTAATTACATATATTTTATTTCCTCTTACTAAAGGTATAGAAAATTTTCTAAAAAATAATAAGATATATAAGATAAAAAATAAAGGCACTTACCGTGCACTAAGCATTATTTTTTCTTACCTAGCAATAATAGGAATAATATTAGGACTTCTTTGTGGTATTTATTTTATGATTGGTGGACAATTATCTAAAAATATTAGTATTTCTAATATAGTAGAATATATATCTATTTATTTAAGTACACATTCATTTTCTAATTCATCAATCAGTTTAGCATTAGAAAATTTAAATTTACCTTTTTTAAATGCTATAGAAGATCATATAGTAGTAGTAGTTAACTTTATTCAAAATTATATTACAAATAATATGGGGAAAATGGCTTCTTTTGCAGTATCTATAGGAAGTGGAGTTGCTACTTTCTTTATTGCATTAGTTATTAGTATTTACCTTTTAAAAGATCATGAATATTTTATTAATCTTTGGAATAAACTTTATTACTTAATCTTCAGAAATAGTAAAGTTGGTAAGAAAATAAATTACGTATTTTCAACAATACATGAGGTTTTTGGAAAGTTTATTCGTGGCCAATTGCTAGAAGCATTCTTCGTAGGAATCTTATCAGCAATAGCTTTATCTATTGTTGGAATAGATTACGCTTTTGTTATAGGTATAATAGTTGGATTATCAAATCTTATTCCTTATGTAGGTCCAATAGTTGGTACTATTTTAGCTGCCATAATGGGCTTATTAAGTGGTACACCTATAAAAATAGTTTATGCTATTATTGCTATGATTATTGTTCAACAAATAGATAATAATCTTTTAGCACCTAAAATAGTTGGGAATAGCGTAGGATTGCATGCTGTATTTACAATGCTTGCAATATTAATAGGTGGAAATATTGGTGGACTCTTTGGAATGTTACTTGCAGTACCTTTAGCTGCTTCATTTAAAGTTTTATTTAATAATTGGTACACAAATTATATGAAAAAAGAAAACTTAAAAGTAAAATAATGATTTTAAAGAAAAAAAGATATCTTAGATTTTCTAGATATCTTTTTTTCTTTATTTCATACTATCAACTACATCTTAAAACAGATAGAATTTTTATTATAAATTTTCTTCATAGAATGTGAATAGGTCATTTAAATATTCTTTTAATATTTCATCTTTTTCTCTAAATATTCCATGCTTAGATCCTTCAAAAAATACCTTATCACAATTTTGAGCATATTTTGCAAATTTGTTTTGTCCACCTGATTTTACAAAATCATCTTTATCAGCTTGCATTAACATTACAGGAATTTCAACCTTTGATGCATTGTCTTTATCTGTAATTTCTTTAGTAGCATATATTGATGCTTGAAGCCAATTATATGAAGCTCCACCTCTTTGTAGATCTTCATCATTGCTTACTATATTATGATAATATCTACATCTAGCATCTGATGATGTATCAGAACTTTTCAAACTATACGTGTCATCATATTTACCTTGTCCAGCAATATATTTATCACCAAATGATAATGCTACACTTGTATTAGCTATTAATTTAGCTATACTTGATGGTACTTTGCCAGTATTAATTTCTAACATAGGTGAAGTTAATACTACAGCATCAAAATATTCTGGATATTCTTCTAAAAATTTGCTTCCTATTCCACCCCCCATTGAATGTGCAAACAAAAATACTTCTTTATCATTAGAATTAGGCATAACTACATCATCCATTAATTCTTTTAGATCTAAAACATAATGTTCAAAATCTTTTACATTTATTTGACTCTTATCTTTAACTCCAAGAGAACCTGACCTTCCATGTCCCCTATGTTCTATTCCAAAAACCGAATATCCTTGATTTAGAAAATAATAAATCATTTCATTATATTTTTCTAATGATTCTGAAAATCCATGACTTATTACAACATTAGCTTTTGAGTCATTTAATTTATACATCTCATAATATATATCAACGCCTTCTTGTCCTTGTACAAAGCCTGTCTCTTTTATGTCATCAATATATGGTTCTACTACGTTCTTCATTTTTTCTTCATAGTCTTCTTCTAATACATAGATACTTTCTAGTGAAGCTTTATCAAAAGCAAAAACAT
The DNA here is from genome assembly GCF_031344075.1 of Clostridium aquiflavi. Lineage (NCBI taxonomy): Bacteria > Bacillati > Bacillota > Clostridia > Eubacteriales > Clostridiaceae > Clostridium > Clostridium aquiflavi. Next base: position 1,295 of record NZ_JAVJAN010000045.1, on the reverse strand, counting down.
GTTGATATGGCAATTCAAAACATAGAGTCATTAACACCACCATAGTAAAAATAGCAATCGTTTTTTTAATATTTTTGCACATTAAAATTCTCCTTTTCACTAATTATTTTTAGTTATAACTATTTATGTAATCGATTACTTTAATTGTAAACTGAATTTTTATATTTAACAATATCAAAATAAATATTTGTGACTTTCATATTTAATTTATATTTTAAATTATAAATTAATAGAAAATTTTATTTATTTTGATAATTTTACTTTCCATGTAAAATTATGTATTGAAGTTTATTCTAATAGTTAATTACACTATATTTAATATATTATTTTTTGTTTAAAATTACATTTTTTTATTTTTTATATGTATATAATTAAAATATAAGTCAATAATTAAAATATCATAACAATCTTCTCAATATACATAATACTCTATTTAATATAATTTTTTATATTAAATAGAGTATTATTTTTTCAGATAATCTAAGTTAATAGTACTATTATTCTAATTTATATAATTTTATCTATAATTAAAGTTCAAAGTCAGAAGATTGACTTTGTTTATATACCTTATCATAAACATTTTTTCTAAAGTAAATAAATTCATCATTACTTACTTTAGATGGGTATGTCATTATCTTTAATGGTAATAATTCATTTCCTATTTGTAATGGTAGCTGTATATAATCAAACTCATTTAATTTAAATCCTAATCTTTTATAAAATTCAATTCTACGTATACATATATCATCATTAGGAAATTCCACCTCTAGATAAATAGGCTTGTTCGAATTATTTATATATTCTTTTAGCAAGTGAGTTCCCATACCTTTACCTCTTAAGATTCTATCTACTGCAAAATGTTCTATAAAATTAAACTTCTCAAATTCCCATGTTGCTATAAATCCAACAACATTTCCACTATGGTCTTTGACTCCATATACTTTATATAAATCATCATCAAAAATTTCTTTTTGACCTTCTCTGCTTCTTCTTTCTATATTAGGAAAGGACTTATCTAATAAGCAAAAAAAGCTCTCAAAATCATCCTTTTCAATTCTTTCTAAATTCTTAAACATAAATTTCTCCTCCAATAAATTCAAAAATACCATATCTTATTTTAATTATAACTATATTTTAAATATATGTTAATATATGAATAAGCGAAGTGGACGAAGTAATTAAACTTAGGAATACTAAAATGAGTATAGTCCTATTTTAGCTTGCTCCCAATATAAAATTGAGACAAGCAGTAAATATGACAATACTCATTAAGGATTCTCAAAGTCCAATTACAA
>NZ_JAVJAN010000044.1:0-26111 GCF_031344075.1 Clostridium aquiflavi | reverse complement strand
TCTTCATTAAGAGTTCTAAAAAGCAAATTCCAACGCCAGTTCGCCCTTATACTAAAATATCAACATTCACTTAAAACATAGCCCCAATTAATTATGTTATTTTAATTCACATAAGTATTCTTCAAAGCATATGCCTTCGTGTACTGAAATGTCTAACTCTGATGTATATTCTAAGCATTTACTTATAAAATCACTAGCTTTTTTTACACTAGCTATAATATCTAAATTATTTACCATATCAGCAGCTAATATTGAACTAAACACATCTCCTGTACCACAACGATCTTTTCCAACTTTTTTTACACTTATTATCTTTGGAGATTTTCCAATTTCATAAATATAATTTTGTACATAATTATTATTTTGTAATCCTGTTATTACAATTTTTTTAGGACCATTTTCACATAGGCTTTTAGCTATAAATTCTAGTTCTTTTTCATTTAGAGTTCTATTTGGATAGGGCATATCTATTAACTTGCAGGCCTCAGTTAGATTTGGAGTTATTATATCAGCATATTTTATTAGTAATTTCATCTCATTACACATTTCATTTGTATATGTTGAATATATTTTTCCGTTGTCGCCCATTATAGGATCAACTAAAATATGTGTATTATTATCTTTGAATTTTTTTATAAAATCTATGACAATATCAATTTGATTTTTAGAACCTAAAAAACCTGTACATATGCCATCAAAGTTTAAGTTGAGTTCTTTCCAATGGTTCGTGAAATTTTCCATCTTATCTGTGTAATCATCAAAAAAGAAATTTGGGAATGCTGTATTTGCAGATAAAATTGCAGTGGGCAATGGGCAACATTGTATTTTCATAGCAGATATTATTGGAAGTGCAACAGTTAAAGAACAACGACCAAATCCAGATAAATCATTTATAACAGCTATTCTTTTTTGTTTATTTTTATTCATATTAACACCTCTATTAAGTAACATTTCTTTATTTGACTAAAGTATAAACTTTTCTATTACTTTTGCAACACCATCATTTACATTTGTATCTGTAATGTAATCGGCAACTTCTTTTACTACATCTGAACCATTTCCCATAGCTACCCCAAGTCCAGCAAATTTAATCATTGATAGGTCATTTTCGTTATCCCCTATACAGATGACTTCTTCTTGCTTTATTCCAAGTTTTTCAGAAAGAATTCTTGCAGCATTTCCTTTTGAAACACCCCTTTGCATAACTTCAAAATTGTTATCACCAGAACTTACAGTCTCTATATCTGAAAATTTTAACAAATTATTTTTAACTTCAAATAAAGTATTTTTATCTTTACTATTATCTAAACAAATTACTTTTATTATTTTATTACTGTATTTTTCAAGAATTTTATTTATATCAGATGTAATGAAAAATTTAACTTTTTTTTCATCACTGACTAATTTATTTGTTACATTGTATGTATGATTTTCAGGAAATAGAGAATCAACAATAGCTGTATCATGAGTATAATATATTATTTTAAAATCATGTCCTTTTATAGAATCATGAATCTTTAATACTTGTTCATTAGTTAAGGTATTACTATACATTACTTCATTTGTTGATCTATTTTTTATGTATGCTCCATTGCATGAAATAAGATCTGTTTTTATACCTATAAGGTCAGCAAAATAATCAGCAGAAGCAAATATTCTCCCTGTGCTTATAGCAACTTGCACACCTTTCTTAACAGCTTTTTTTAAAGCATCTTTGTTTCTTTCACTAATATTACTGTGACCATTTAATAAAGTACCATCCATATCGATACATACTAATTTATATTTCATAAATAACATCCTCCCTTTAATGTATGACTATGTTTTTTATTGTACAGCAAATTATAGAAAATTTTAAGTTTTAAAGACTTAAAAAACTATATCTATGAGCAAATATTAGTTGAAAATTGAGATTACCAGATAAAGAGTAGGGAATTTAGAGTGCTGAAAGAAATTCTATATTAGAATTTTAAAATATATATTTTTGAATGAACAACGAACAATTGACAATTTAGGATGAAATAACAACGTGATTTCTAAATATATATTTTTTAAGAAAACCAGTGGCTTTCAATCATAATTGTCCATTGTCAACTGTAAATTGTTCATTGAAGGGTGGCACAACCGTTTTTTTAAAAACTTAATGAGCCTTCAAGATATGACTTACATATTGCTTTAAATCCTAATTCTTTTAGTACATTTAAGCATATAGCAAACACTTCATAAGAAGAAGTTTCTGTTCTATTTAATTTACATAAAATATTATTAACTTCTTTTTCTATTAATTTAAGTTCAGCATCTGATAATGGTTCTGTAACTTCTTCTGATGCGTTAAGTATTGATTGTCTAATTTTTGACATTTGAAATTCTTCAATTCTTCCATTTTTTTTAATTATGTTCATATAATCATCTCCTGACTTATAAATGTTTATTTATATTATCGGTTAAAAGCTATATAAAGTAAATGTTTAATGCACTAATAGAATATATTGTTTGGAATTATGGGGATTTATATTAGAATTTGTAATAAGTAAGAATTTTATTTAAAATAGAGCATTATTAAAAAATTGGTAAATTTATTGTTTTGAGCATATATTTTATTTATAAGGAAGTTGTTATAGATTAATTATCCATGATAACTATAATTTACATCAAGAACTTCATGTGATAAAATTAGATTATATTTATAAGAAAAATGGATAATTATGTTAAAAATATGACAACTAGGAAGGGGGAATACTATTTTGAATATTAAAAGTAAAATAGTGTCATTTTTATTTGTATTTGTAATGGCACTAGGTTTTATGTCATCAACTATTGTACAAGCATCTGTAAAGGATATAAACATAATATCAGATACAGAAGCTACTGCAAGTGATGCAAAAAAATGGGCAAAAACTAAAGGTGCAACTGAAGAATTTTTAAGTTTAGCAGACCTTTATTGGAAGTATTCAGAGACTTGCGGAAATGTTAATCCAGCTATTGCATATGTACAATCAGCAAAAGAAACTGGATTTGGAAGATTTGGAGGAGTATTAGATTCGAGTTTTCGTAATCCATGTGGAATGAAGACTTCACAAGGTGGATCAGATGGAGATAAATATGCTCATAAGAAGTTTAATACTTGGGATGAAGGCGTACAAGCTCACATGGATCATTTAGCACTTTATGCAGGGGCTAATGGCTATCCTAAAAGTGATACATATGATCCGAGACATTTCATAAGTATAAAAGGAAAATCACCAACTGTTAATTCATTAGGTGGAAAATGGGCTCCAAGTCTTACTTATGGAGAAGAAGTAAACAAATATTATATAGAATTATGTGATTATTCAAATATTACGGTTGATAAAGATGATCAAAAAGATGATGAAGATAATTTAAATGACAATGGTGATAATGATTCATCTTATTTTGCACCACCAGGACCTGTTGAAAAGAAACCTAATTCTTTAGTAACTGATTCTGTAATAATGTTTGACAATTCTTTTGTTGAGCCAACACTTAATAGAGAAACAAATGTTAGCTCAGATATTGGCTGGAAAGAACAAGATGGAAAGTGGTACTATTATTATTCAGATGAAAGCAAGGCAGCTGGATGGATTAATCCTAATGGAAACTGGTATTATTTAAATTCTACAGGGGAGATGTCTGTAGGATGGACGAATTTAGATAATTCATGGTATTATTTCGATGCTGATGGAATTATGGTGACTGGTTGGAAGTGTATAAATAATAATTGGTATTACCTAAAGACAAGCGGTATAATGGCAACTGGATTTTTACAAAATGCAAATGATTTATATTACTTAGATAAGTCAGGTGCTATGCTTTCAAAAGAAGGTTGGAATTTAATAGACGAAAAATGGTGCTATGTTGAAAATAGTGGAAAGTTAAAATTAGGTTGGCTTTTAGATAATGGAAATAAGTATTATCTTCAAGGTGATGGAAGTATGGTTACAGGAATAAAGTTAATAGATAATAAAACTTATGTATTTGATCAAAATGGAATCAATAAAACAGGTTGGACAAATATAAATAATTATTGGTATTACTTTAATGAAAATTCAGAAATGAGTACAGGATGGCTTAATTTAAATGGAACATGTTATTACTTATATGATACTGGAGCTATGGCAACAGGGTGGTTAAACTTAGGTGATGAGTGGTATCATTTAAATGATAATGGAAGTAGAAGCACAGGATGGGTACAAAGTGGTGGATATTACTATTACTTAGACCTGGAAAGTGGAAAGTTACTTAAGAATACAAAAGTTGATGGTTATGATATAGATAAAAATGGAAGAAGGAAGTCAGATAAAAATGATGTAACTTCTGGAAATAATTCTAATAATAGTTTAAGCAAGACTATTGTAGTGGATGCAGGTCATAACTTTGGTGGAGATGATGGAGCATACGCTACCAATAATGGGATTACTTATTCAGAAAGAGATTTAAATATGCAAGTTGCAACAAAACTTAAATCAGAACTTGAAAATAAAGGTTATACTGTTGCTATGACTAGAAATGAATCAGAGAGAGAAACATTAGCAGCTATGCAAAGTCTTGATAAAAGAGTTAAATTAGCTAATGATCTTAATGCTACTTTATTTGTAAGTATACATCATAATTCAGCAGATGCAGCATCTGCAAATGGAGTGGAAGTATTTTATAGCACTAATGCTCAAGATGATAGAATGGGTGGAAAATCACCTAACCAATCAAGAATTGAGAAAAGTAAAGCAATGGCAACAAGTGTTGTAAATAATATATGTAGCAAAACAGGTGCTACAAATAGAGGACCTAAAAATGGGAATTTAAATGTTTGTAGAAACACTAATATGCCAGCAATACTTATTGAATGTGGATTTATAACTAATGCAAATGAAGCAGCAAGATGTGCGGATTCAAACAATCAGACAATTGTAGCAAAAGCAATAGCCGAAGCAATTGAAAATCAATTAAATTAATTGTAGAAACTTAGAAAAGTTAAATAAAAAAATCTTTTACGTAAATTTAAGGTTTATGTAGAAGATTTTTTATTTTTTTCTATGGAAAATGAAACCATAAAAAACTTGCTGATTAAGTATAATTAAGTAGAATAAAGGCTTTAGACAGAATTAGAAAGTTAATTATAAAAATTTACTTTTTTTTTTGCATATGTTAGAATTAGTGTGATTTTAGAATATTAATGCAAATTTTTTGGAGAATTTTGTAGATGATATTTTAAATTATATATTTCAGAGGAGAATGGAGGGAAAGAAAGATTTTGAATATTAATAAAAAGGTTATTTCACTATTTCTTGCTTTCACTATTGTATTTTCAATTGTTCCGACAATTAATGTACAAGCTAGTACTAAAGGAGACTTTGCTGATATTAAGATAGTATCAGATACGGAAGTTACTGCCAAACAAGCTAAAGAATGGGCTGAATCAAAAGGTGCTACAAGTACATTTGCAAGTTTAGCAGAGCTTTATTGGAAATATGCAGAAAAATGTGGAGATGTTAATCCAGGGATAGCATATGTACAAGCTGCCAAGGAAACTGGATATGGTAAGTTTGGTGGAGTATTAAATGAAAGCTATAATAATCCATGTGGAATGAAAACATCACAAGGTGGAGGAGATACAGATCCAAATGCACATCAAAGATTTAACTCTTGGGACGAAGGAGTACAAGCTCATTTAGATCATCTTGCGTTATATGCAGGTGCTCAGGGCTATCCAAAAGATGGTACATATGATCCAAGGCATTTTGTAAGTATTAAAGGGAAAGCAACTACTGTTAATTCATTAGGTGGAAGATGGGCGCCAAGTCCTACATATGGTAAAGAAGTTAATGCGTTATATAATAATTTATTAACTTACTCAGGAATAGACAGTGAGTACGAAGAAAACACAAAACCAGATGTACCAGGTTCTAACGAAGAAGAAAATTATATTCCTAAATTTCCGGAAACAGGAACTAAACCGAGTGTACCGGAAACAACAAAACCAATAGAAAATTCAAATGATAATAGTACTAATATTTCATCATCAATTGGTTGGAAACAACAATATGGAAATTGGTATTATTATAAATCAGATGGGACTAAAGCAACAGGCTGGATAAAGCCAGATGGAAATTGGTACTATTTATATAGTGATGGTTCTATGGCTACAGGCTGGTTACAAACTAAAAATCACTGGTATTATCTTCAATCTTGGGGCGGAATGCAAAAAGGTTGGTTAAATGATGGAGGTAAGTGGTATTACCTTCAAGGTGATGGAATTATGGTTACAGGATTTAGTTCAATAAATGGTAAAACTTATTTTCTAGATATAAGCGGAGCTATGAGAGTAGGTTGGTTTGAAATAAGCGGAAATTGGCATTATTTCAATACTGATGGGAGTATGTTAACTGGATGGATTAAACCATATGAACATTGGTATTACCTATATTCTAATGGCGCTATGGCAAAAGGTTGGATAAAACTTAATGGAGACAAATGGTATTATCTAAACAATAGTGGAGACATGGCAACAGGATGGACTACAGTAGGAAATGACACTTATTATTTAAATCCTTCATCAGGGGAAATGCTTAAAGATACTGTTATTGATGGTTGGAAAATAGGTCCTGATGGAAAAGCAGAAAAAAGACCAGATGGATTAGTGCCAGGAGGATCTTCTAAGCTAGTAGTAATTGATCCAGGTCATAATTATGGTGGAGATGATGGGGCTTATGCAACCCATAATAGAGTTACTTATTCTGAAAGAGATTTAAATATGCAGCTTGCAATGAAACTTAAAGTAAAACTTGAATCTATGGGTTATAAAATAGTTATGACTAGAAATGAAACTGATAGGGAAACTTTAAGTGTTACTCAAAGTCTTACTAAAAGAGTTAATCTTGCCAATGAACTTAATGCTGATTTCTTTATAAGTGTGCATCATAATTCAGCAGATGCTACATCTGCAAGTGGTGTAGAAACTTATTACAGCACAAAAGCTCAAGACTCAAGTTTTGGTGGTGCTTATAGTGATTCTAAGATTTCAACAAGTAGAAGAATGGCTACTAATATTACAAATAGCATTGTAAATAAAACAGGTGCGATTAATAGAGGTGGCAAGGATGGTAATTTATTTGTGTGTAGAAATACAAATATGCCATCAGTATTAGTAGAAGCAGGATTTATAAGTAATCCAACAGAAGCAGCAAATTGTGCTGATTCAAATTATCAACATAAAATAGCAGATGGTGTTGCAGAATCAGTAGCAAATTCATTTTAAAATAGAAGAAGGCGTAAAGCCTTCTTTTTTTATTCTTTAGGAAATTATAGAATTTTTGAAGTTTGAGTGGTTGATGAAATATAAGGTTATGAATATATGTTTGAATTGACAATGAACAATTGACAATTTAGGATGAAATCACAATGTGATTTCTAAATATATATTTTTTAAGAAAGCCAGCGGCTTTCAACCACAATTGTCCATTGTCAATTGTAAATTGTTCATTGAAGGGTGGCGTAGCCACTTTTGTTCCTTGGAATAATTTACTTGGAATAATTTTCATAGATATATTTTACCGTTTAATGATGATTTTATATAAAGCTATATTATATTTGGACGAAAAATATAATATGATTAATATTTAAAAAAAAACGTAGTTTTTTGAATATTTCCTGAGAAATAATTAGAAATAAGTCTAATGCAAATATATTATTCTATTGCTAAAATATGATAATATATAAGTATATATAATAAATTTGGGAAAAAATATTAGGAGGATGAACATGGGGGAGAAAATTAATAAAAAGAGAATTATATCACTATTTGTAGCACTAACGTGTATTTTTTCTTTATTACCAACATCATTTGGTGTAAAAGAAGTACAAGCTGCTACTGCAAAAGCGGATGGTGGACCAACCCTAGACATTAGTGCACCAGAATATGCATTAACTGTTACAGGTACAAAACTTGATGGTAATACTATTGACACAGGAGTAAAAGTTGATAGTACTAAAACAATTTATAACACTCAAGGTAGATTTAAAGAATTTCAAATAAATTTACCAAAGTATAAACAAGAGAATATTACTAATAACTCACAAGAAAATGCTTCAGAAAGAATAGACACTGAAACAATTACTAATATTGATAGAACAATAGATATTGACTCAATTAATAAAATTTTGAAAGACCAATTAAATGATATTGATGTTGAGTTAGAGAAAACTCAAAATAAATCAACTACTAATGAAGTTACTAATGGTATTACAGTAAGAAATGTACCACTAGGAACTAATGAAGTTAATTATAAGATAACAGAAAAAACCACTATAACTGTTAAAGAAACAATATATACTATTAAATACGATGAAAATGGTAAAAAATACTATGAAGAAAAAGAAAAAAAGGATCCTGTTGTAACAGTAGATTCAATAGATAGTAAATCAACTCCAATAACTATTGAACATGCTGAAAATTATGCTCAAGGCAAGATAAAAAAAATTGATTTCGAAAGTTATGTAGGTTCAAGAGATACTTATAATCCAGAAACTGATAAAAATAAAGTACCTTTTTTATATACTAAAGAGCTTTTAACAACTGATACTGAAAGCTTTTTTACTTATGAACATATAGTAAATGACCAAATTCAAAACTTAGATTATATAATAAATTTTGAGGAATCATTTAATTTAAATGGTGCTAATGTATGGATGGATGGACAAAAACAAGACAAGATAACAAGTGATAATAATAATTTAAAAGGATCATTAAAAAAGACAGATTCTAAAATAATGGTAATTAAAATGCCTAATGAAGAGAGTTTAGGTAAAAATTATTCTATTAAGTTAAAGTTTACAGATGAAAATTCTAATAACGATTATACATTAAGAAAATTAGATATAGAAAATAAATATAATAATGACACTATAACTGATGCTACTAGCTATATTGGAAAAAAATTTAAAGATGTTAGCATACCAGGACAACCTAAAAGATATGAGGGAAATATTTATTTAGATGAAAGTGCTGGAAAAGTCAAAATGACTCCTAGCTTTGGTAAGAATGAGGGGTATGTAGTAAAACTGAGTAATCATTACTTAGATGAATATGGAAAAGTAAAAATAAAACAACAAGATTTTGATAAATTTGTATCGTTTAATGATAGTACTAGTGATAAACCAAATGCAAATGTTCTTTATGTAGATGTTTATGAAGGATCTGACTCATCAGATCAATTAGGAGCATTATTAGCAACTTATGAATTAACAGTTGTATTGAAAGGCAAACAATCTTCGTTTGATTTTGAATTCGGAAATATTACTTTAAAAGAAGCTAATGGTGGAAATAAAGAAATAAACTTTAACTCATCAATTCATAAATATGATTTATATGTAACAGATCCATCACAAAAGATAAGAATTACATATAAAGATGGATTAGAAAAAACAGTAGCAAGAGTTAAAGTAAATGGAATTGAGGAATCTATTCAAAGGTATGGAAGCTCTGAATTTGATTTGAGTAATTCAGGTGGAAAGCAGTTAACTATTACTGTTTACAAAGATGGAGATTTAGCATCAGACAAGTATATATTTAATATACAAGGTGATTCAGATGATGGTGGTGAAGAAATACCAAGTGCTCAAAATGCATATTTAAGTTACTTAAATTTCAATACTGGAGAGTTAAAGAAAGAAAATGGAACTTCAGGATTTTCAAGAGAAACTTTAAATTATGATTTAGTAGTTAAACCAGATACAAAAGTTGTGGATGTTACAGCAATAGTTGATGAGCCTAAGGCAAATATAACTGAAGCAAAAGTTGTTGAAACAGGTGAAATTTATAATTTGACATCAGGTACTAAAAGTCAAATTCCTTTACAGGAAAGTGGAATTACAACTTTACAAATAGTTGTTACTGCTGAAAATGGTAAGGATAAAAAGATGTATACTGTAGTCATTAAACACGATGGAAGAAGTAATAATGCTGACTTAAAAGATATAGAACTTAATACAGGTGATTATGAATTTAATTCTAAACATGATACATTTAAGGCACGTGTTGATCAAGATGTAAAATCTGTTAAAGTTAAACCGATACCTGTAGATGAAAATTATTCGAGCATTACTGTAGATGGAGAAAAATTTACAGGAAGTCCAATATCAATAAGTCTTAAAGGTCAATGGAAAACAGAAGTTGATATAGTTGTAGTAGCTGAAGATAAAAGTACAAAGAAGACCTATGAATTAACTATATATAGAACCAATGATCCTTTAGATGACATCAAAGATCCAGATGATGACGACGACGATGATGATGATGACAAAAATGACGCATACTACGATGAAAGCAATAAAATTTGGATTGATATGAGCAAGTATGAAGAATGGGGAAAAGTAAAAGGAAAATACATTTACTTTGATAAAAGAGGAAGACAAGTTAAAGATGCTTGGGTAAAGGTTGACGGTAATTGGTTTTATGTTAACAAATCAGGATATAGAGACACTGGTTGGATAAAACAAACTGATGGTAGATGGTACTATCTTGATAATAACGGAAGAATGATAACAGGTTGGTTTTATGACAAAGAAAGAGGAAACCAATATTACTTTAATCCAAATGGAGCAATGCAAGTAGGTTGGTTATACTTAGGCGGGAATTGGTACTATTTTGAATCAGGTGGTAGAATGCTTCAAAATGAAAAGGCGTATATAGATGATGGTTGGTATTCATTCTCTAACTTTGGAATAATGTATTAGAAGTAATTTACCTATTGCATATATCAACACACATTTAAAACAGAGCCAATAATTTAAAAGGTGTTTATTAAGCAGTAAATAATTTTATGTGAATATAAAGTTATTTACTGCTTTTTATATAAAAATTATATAATTTAAGAATATTTAAAGCCAAATAAAGTATTGTAAAATTTTATCGATAAATTAAATAGAGAAAATAAGGGGGATAATTATGGAAATAAATAATAGAATATATAATGGATATATGGAAAATGCAAATATTAATCAAAGGAAAAATATTGATAATAATACTCATAAAGACACTATAAAAAATGTTTATAATAATGCTGATAAATTAGAATTATCTAAAGATGTGAGAATAGCTGCTAGTAGAAGTAGGGCTATAATGGGACCTCAATTAGATAAGGGGACAGCTAGCAATACTACTATTTATGTGGATAAGTCAACATTTATGCAAATATCAAGCTATACAACCAATAATTCTGAGTGTCAGTGGGAGGAGCTTGGTGTAGATGGTGAAAAAAGATGGGTTGTAGTAAATGGGCAAAGATTTGAATGTCCGTTAAGTAAAGAAGAAAAAGAAGCTATAAAAAGAGCATCAAAAACTATGCTTGATTATCTAATAGAAGCCGACAAGGAAAAAGAAGAAAAGGAAGAGAAAAAAGAAAATATAGATTTTAAATTTAATGGCGATGGAAGCATATCTATAGGTGATGAATCTTTATTAAGTAGTAATCCAAAGTTAAGTGGATTATTAAAGAATGATAAGGTAATGAATATGTTAAAAGATATTGCTAAATTAAATGGTGGTAGTTTATCTATGCATATTTAATTATATACTTTAATGAGAAATAGAATACATAGTAAGTAAATTTTGTAATAAGTATAAGATTTAAGTATGTATTCTATTTCTTTTTATATGAAATGAGAGGAAAATTATAATATATACTATGCAAAAGTATATATTAATGTTATTGGATATGTTTACAAATTGTAATATAATTAGAATATAAATTAATTGCTTTCTCTGAATGTAGTGTTTATATTGTAAAGTGATTATTATAGTAGAAAATTATGATTCTATAGTGATAATAAAATTTAATTTAAATCTAATTTATAATATAAAAAGCTATATGTTAAAGATAATATTAATTTATATACTAACGAAAATTTGGGGGGAAGAGAATTGATTGAGTTAAGGTATAAAAATACTGAAGAACAATGGGTGGATTTTTCTATTTATAAAATGACTAGCCAAAGTAATAAGGATAGATTGGCTACTTTAAGAAGAAATTTGTTTTTGGGAATAGGTCTTTTTATAGGTGTGCTGTATTGCGTTTTAGGAATTCAAGAATATAGTAAAGGAGAAAGTCCAATATTTTCTATTGTATTAGGTGTAATTTTTGCTGGTACAGGAATATTTGGATATTTTAAATTACCTACATACTGGATTAAAAGAGCAAAGAAAAATTTTAAGGACTTATTTAAGAAAAATGAAAAATCTTTGGGAAGAACTATAGAAGTATTTTTGGAAAAAGACGGGTTGATAATTAATAGAAATAAGGAAAAGACGAAACTTTTATTAAATAACATTACAGATGTTACGGAGATAAATAATTGTTTGTATGTAATTTCAAATGATAATCCTGGAATAGTTATTCCTAATGATGCATTTGAAAATACAGATGATAAGATGAATTTTAAAAATACTATAATGAGTAATATAAAATAGTTAACCCTGTTCTACGTTTGGAAAGGGTGTATGGCTAACAAATTGCATATATCAACACGCATTTAAAACAGAGCCAATAAAAATTAATATAATATTTTAAAGCTATATTTTAAGTTGCAATTTAACTTAGAATATAGCTTATTTTTTGGAAATTCTATGAAGTATAGTAGGATTAAATTATTTAATAACAAATTTTGTTGAATATATTTACATTTTTAATAAAGTATAATATAATTTATTATAGTTCATATTATGAACAAAAATTTTGGGCGGAAATTTTAAACTGGAAAGCAGAGAGATGTTAAAAAGCATAAGCCTAAAAATTAAAATTTTGGATAATATAATTTAGATACATATAAATAAAATATTAATATAGTTTAAATGTGTAGAGTGTAAATCAAAGGGGGAGAGCTTATTATGTTAGAAGATAGATTGGAAATATTAAAAATATTAAACAATAATTTTAATATTAATCAAAGAGAGTTATCAAAGAGAACAAATATTTCATTAGGAAAAGTAAATTCAATTTTAAAGGAATTTACTCTTGATGGAACTATAGAGAGAATTATAAATAATAGGGGAATTTTATATAGAGTAACTGAAAAGGGAATGAAGATATTAGAAGAAAATCTTGCTTCAGCTAAAAATACTAGGTTGAAAATCCATGAAGAAGATAATAAACCTGTCAAAGAAGCTGTAATTCTTGCTGCTGGAAGAGCAAAGGACTTTGGAAAACCTGTTGGAATGCTTGAAATTCAAGATTTTAAGTTAATAGATAGAACTTTAAACATACTTAAAGAAAATGGAATTAATAAAATTACTATAATAACAGGTTATGAAAGTAATTATTATGATGAGTATTTTAAATCAAATAAAAATATAACTTTAGTTAAGAGCGATAAATATAAATGGACGGGAACTATGTATTCATTATCTCTGGCTAGAGAGTATGTTAAAGAGGATTTCTTATTAATAGAAAATGATTTAATTTTTGAAAAAAGAGCAATTAAAGAGCTTGTAGAAAGTAAAAGCAGAGACTGTATTCTTCTTACTAATGAAAGTGGATCAGGAGATGAGGCTTTTGTTGAAATAAGAGATAATCATCTATTTAAAATGTCTAAAGACATACATCAATTTAATAGAATAGATGGTGAAATGATAGGCATAACTAAGGTGTCTCATAAATTATATCAAATGATGCTTGAAGAATTTAAAGATAATATAAATCCATATTTAAATTATGAATATGTGTTATTAGATGTTGCTAGAGATTATAATATTGGTTTTGTTAAAATAGATGATCTTGCTTGGGGAGATGCTGACACTAAAAAAGAATATGAAAATATTTTGAATCATCTTTATCCAACTATAAGAAGACGTGAACTTAATTATGAAATTAACACTGTAAAGACCATAGTTCGAGAAGCTATGAAAGTATCCGAAGATGATATAAGTGAAGTTGTATCTGCTGGAGGAATGACTAATAAAAATTATAGAATTTGTGTTAAAGGAAAAAGATATATATTAAGAATTGCTGGTATTGGAACTGAAAGTATGATAAGTAGAAAGAATGAAATGTTTAATTCTTCAATTGCTTCTGAGAGAGGATATAATGTTGAAACTCCATATTTTAATGTTGAAACTGGAATAAAAATATCTACTTTTATAGAAAATGCAGAAACTTTAACTCCAAGAAGTGTTAAAAAGGAAGAGAATCTAAAACAAGTTACTAGAATATTAAGAAATTTACATGAGGATAATGAGTTCCCAATGAAAAATGAGTTTAATGTATTTAGAGAACTTGAAAAATACGAAGATATTTTAAAAAATTCCCATGGAGAATTCTTTGATGATTATGATGAAGTAAGAGAAAGATTTATGAAATTAGAACAGATTTTAAAAGAGTTAGATAGAGTATTTGTTCCATCTCATAATGATTTAGTATCAGAAAATTTAGTGAAGGATACGGAAGGTAGAATTTACTTAATAGATTGGGAATATAGCGGCATAAATGATGACATGTGGGACTTAGCAGCTCTTTCTTTAGAAAATAGTTTTTCAGAAGATGATATAGAATTAATGTTTAGACTTTATTTTAATGGTGAAGCAGATGAAAATTCAAGAAAAAGATTATTAATTCATCAAATAAGCCAAGATTTATTATGGGCTGTATGGACATTAATTAAAGAAAATGAAGGCGATGATTTTGGTACTTATGGAATAGATAGATACAATAGAGTAAAAGAAAATTTAAATAAATTAGAAGCTGAATTTTAGGAATGTAACTCTGTTTTACAGTATAGCGCTGATATATGTATAAACAAAGCTGGTCGGAGTAATTTGACTTAGGAATACTAAAATGAGTAGAGTCCCATTTCAGCTTGCTCCAAATATAATTTTTGACAAGCAATAAATGTGACAATACTCATTAAGAATTCTCAAAGTCAAATTACAATGCCATTTTGTTTATTACATATATCAACATATATACAAAGTAGAGACAGAATTAATTTTAATAACCATGTTTAAATGTATAGTAATATTTTAGTATAAAGATCATGGACAGAGGAATTTGATTTAAGAATTCTAAAAATAAATATTAGTCCAATTAATGCATGTTCCCAATGAAACATTGTGACAAGCAATTAATTTGACAAATATTCATTAAGAATTCTAAAAATAAAATTCCAACGCCACTGCGCCCTTATACTAAAATATTAACATTCATAAAAACAAAGCGTTAAAATATGTATAAACAAAGCTGGATGGAGTAATTTGATTTAAGGAGAGAAAAACATATGAGAGCAATATTAGTAGCTGCTGGGATGGGAACTAGACTTAGACCGCTTACAAATACAATACCAAAGTCTTTAGTGGAGGTTAATGGAATTTCGTTACTTGAAAGACAAATAATAAATTTAAAAGAGATAGGAATAGATGAAATTGTAGTTTTAACTGGATATTTACATGAAAAGTTTGATAATTTAGTTAAGAAATATAACTTAATTAAGATAATTAATGATAAATATGATGTTTATAATAATATTTATACAATGTATTTAGCAAGAGAATATCTTCATGATGCTTTTGTTATTGATGCAGATAACTACATTAATAAAAACTTTTTACCTAAAGCTAAACCAGAGCATTCAGAGTATTATTCTGCTTGCAAGGAAAATATTGTGGGTGAATGGATACTAAAGTATGATGAAAGTGATAAATTATATAGAGTTGATATAGGTAAAGATGGAAATGAACCGGACTATATAATGTCAGGAGCGTCTTATTGGAGTGAAAAAGATGGAAAAGTTATAGCAGAAAAAATCGCTCAAAAGGTAGAACAAGAAGAATTTAAAGATTTATATTGGGATGATATAGTTGTAGAAAATCTTAATAATTTAGATATTTATGTTAACAAAATAGGATGTAATGATATTTTTGAAATAGATTCACTTGAAGATTTAGAGTACTTAAAAAATAAACTTAGTATAAAATAGACTTAATTGACAACTTCTTTAGTTAGTGTAAAATATAGTAGAAGTAAAATAATCCATTTAGTGATTATAGGAGGACTACATAGATGTCAAAATCAATATCGAAAAATGCATTGTTTAAAGGATCGTTAAATTTATTTAATATTGTATTACCAATATTAGTTGGTCCTGTAATAACAAGAACTTTAGGTGAAGATTTATATGGATATATTTCATATGCAGAATCACTAACAGGATGGTTTTTAATATTTGCTTGTTTTGGAATTTCTCAATATGGACTGAGAGAAATAAGTAAAGTTAGGGATGATGAAGAAAAGCTTCAACAAACATTTACGAGTTTATTTTTATTTACTCTATTTACCAATATATTAGTTTCTTCAATATATATGATTTTTATATATACAGTAGGAAGAGGTAGACCTGATTTTTATACTTGTATGATTTTAGGTTTTAATCTTGTTTTTAATCTTTTTTATGTTGAATGGATTAATGAAGCATTAGAGAATTATGATTTCATAGCTATAAAGACTATGATTGTTAGAATAATATATTCTTTACTAGTTATTTTTTGTATAAGAAATATTAATGATTTTGAATTATATTTATACTTAGTTATAGGTTTTAATTTCTTAAACAATATATTAAGTTTTGTATACATAAAGAAAAGAGTGAAATTTAATTTTAAAAATTTACATTTTAAAAGACACATTAAGCCAATGTTTTTTGTTGTTATCTTATCTAATGTAAATATTTTATATACTCAATTAGATAAATTAATGATGGGTAGTGGAGCAGTAGGTGCAGGAACTAGGGATGTTGGATATTATAGTTTAGCCCAAAAGATAATGACAATAATTAATACATTAATGCTTACTATTATTCAAGTAACTATGCCTAGACTTTCAAATTATTTAGGTAATGATTCCAAGGAAGAGTATATGTCTCTTTTAAAAAGAATTATAAAGATATATTTTATGTTTTTATTCCCAGCATCTATTGGCATGATATGTCTTTCAAAAGAGATAATACTTATGTATGCAGGACCTAAATTTATAGCAGCAGCACCTGTAATGTTTATATTTTCAATTTACATGTTAACTATTGGGGTTGAAGGAATAATATCGAATCAAATGATATATCTTAATGGAAGAGAAAAAGATGATGTTAAATTAGTATTAATTGGTGGAGTTTTAAATGTTATATTAAATATAGGTTTAGCCATAACAGGTAAATTTACACCTACAAATGCAATTATAACAACTCTTATTGCAAATTTAATTGTTATAGTACTTGAATATAGATTTGTAAGAAAAGTTATTAAAATAGATATAAATTTATTCGCATTTGAAAATGTTAAGTACTTTTATTATTCATTACTATTTATTCCACTAATATTTTTAATTAAACATTTTATAAATAGTGTATTTTTAATTTCAGCAGTATCAGTGTTAGCATGCGGAATAGTATATGTAGGAATCTTATTTATAACTAAAGACGAAGTATTTTTACAACTTACAAATACTTTACTTAGAAAATTTAAAAGATAATGAATTAAGAGTATTTAAAACAGAGTCTTAAATTAAAAGTTGATTATAGAAAAGCTAAAAGCGTGAAATTTTATTTTTGAAATTTCACGCTTTTTTAGTTCTATTATAAATTAATTTTACATAAGTTATTAATAAGTAAATAAAAGAATATGTAGTAATTCAAAAGCTAAAAAAGAGGGAGGATTCTTATATGCTTAGGAGAATTATAAAAAGAAGCTTATTAGTACTTATGGCTACACTCTGTTTAAATGTTGTAATCGTTAATACAGATTTAAAGGTATATGCAACAACAATAGAATCAAGTGACTCAACAGATAATTTAAATTTATTAAGTTGTGAAAAACTTATAAAGGTATCTGAAGAGGAAAATGTGTACAAGACAAGTATATATAATAATGTTGAAAGAGCTGTAATTAATTATGAATTTTTAAATGAACTTAATATAGATAATATTGAAATAGATATATTAAATCCAAATAAAAATGAGAAATTTGCAAATTGTGTTTTAGATAGAAAAAATATGGTTATACTTATAGATAATCTTCAAATTGGCTTAACTAAAGTGATTATAAAAGATAAGACAAATGAAAAAGAAATTTGTAAATTATATATAGATTATAATAAAAATTATAATGACAATGATGAAGTAGGATGGGTTAAAAGTTTAGGTGAGTGGTATTTTATAGACCCATCTACAAGAGATAAAAAAACTTATTGGTTACTTCATAATGGACATTGGTATTACTTAGGGAAAGATGGAGTTATGAAAAATGGATGGATTTTAGATAGTGACAAATGGTATTACTTAAATTCAAGTGGTATTATGGAAAGTGGGCTTATAAAAGATGAAAGTGGAAATGTATATTATTTAAATGAAGACGGATCTTTAAGAGTGTAATTTAAATTTGACATAATATAATTATTTTAATAATTATTTAATTAAATATATTTTATGTTTTAAAAGGAATATTAAATACAAAACAATTTAAATGACATAATGTATAAAAGAGTAAAGCTATTAGTAACTTTACTCTTTTTTGTATGCAAGAAATTGGGAGATTTTAAAATCTTAAAGTCTATGGTTTTAACCATAGCATCAACTCTCTACTTCTAACTAATAAGATTTAATATTTACACAAAAAAATATATTTATGAACATATTGCTTTGAACAATGAACAATGATAATATTAATTTGTTCATAAAATGAACGGAAGTTTTGAGCAATATTTAGATAAATTAAAGGAAATAATATTTAATATGTTGATTAACAGCAATAAAAGGGGGACTTTAAAATGAATTTTAATAATAATTATAAAAAAGGAGTAGGGTGTGGAATTATTTCAGCTATATCATGGGGGGCTGATACAGTTCTTATGGGATTTATATTAGCAATGACACCATTTATAAAAACTGAGCAAGCTATAATACTTGCCCCTATAATAACAGCCTTTTTACATGATAGTTTTTCTGCGATATGGACATTTATATATCTTGGATTAAGAAAAAAATTAGGTGATTTTTTTAGTGCGGTTAAAACTAAAAGTGCTTTATGGGTTGCTCTTGCAGCATTGCTTGGAGGTCCAATTGGCATGAGTGGATATTTACTATCAGTAAAGTACATAGGACCATCTTATACAGCTATTATATCTTCATTATATCCAGCGATTGGAGCAGTACTTGCTACTATAATTCTAAAAGAAAAAATTAATAAAAGTGCATGGATTGGTTTAGTAGCAGCTATATTAGGGGTTTCTATACTAGGCTATACATCTACAACAAGTGCTGCTAATCCTATAGGTTTTATATTTGCAATAATTTGTGCATTGGGTTGGGGTAGTGAATGTGTAGTATGTGCCTATGGAATGAAAGGTGATGAAGTAACGTCAGAATTTGCTTTGCAAATAAGACAGTTTACGTCAGCTGTTGTATATGGATTAATTATTGTTCCAATAGTAGGAGGTATAGGACTTAGCTTTAATATCTTTAAATATAGTGCCATATTTTGGATTGCAGGAACGGCATTAGCAGCTACGGTATCATATTTATTTTACTACACAGCAATATATAAAATTGGAGCAACAAGGGCAATGGGAGTAAATATAACATATGTTGTTTGGGCAATTGTATTTGATACCATATTCTTAGGAAATAAAATAAATGAACTAACTATTTTAAGCAGTATTTTAGTTATAATAGGAGTTTACTTTATTGCAAAAGAGCCAGAACAAGAAGTTGAAGAAATAGAACTTGCAAAAGCAAAATAAAAATTTAAGCATTAATTAAATCTTTAGGTAAATCAATTATTATAAATTTACCTAAAGATTTTATTTTTTTGGAAGGATATTTTTTTATTAAATTTAATTAAAATAAACTATACATGGTACTATAAAGTTAGGTATTATATTTATAGTAGATATTTATCGAAATAAAAAGAAAAACATTGTAAGAATTATTGAGGTGGAGTGATGGATATAAAAAAGAAATCTATTATTTTTGCAGTATTATTAGCGATAATTCCTGTTTTAATTACTATGAATATATATATTACAAAATTTACTCAGCGGTCTATTGAATTAATTAAAGAAAATGTAATAATAGCAGCAAGAGATCAATCAACTCATTTAGAAGATTTTTTTGATCAAAGATTAATTAATCTTAATGTTATTTCCAATATGCCAATAACTCATGATTTTCTAGATGATTTCAATAATAATATATTAGATAAATCTGAGGAAATGAAATTTAGAAAAGAAATTATATTTGATATTTTAAACTTAAGGCAGCAGGAACAACCATATTTAGTTAAAACATCATTAATTAGCAAAGATAATACAATAATAGCATCAAGTGACAGTGATAGTATTGGTAATAAAGCTGTTTTTGATAAAAACGATATAATAAAATTTAATAATAAAGAAACTGTTATTACAGATATTATAGAAAATGAGAAATTTAATAATGGAGAAAAAAGTGCAATTATAGCAATACCAATATTTTTCCATGATGAGTATCAAGGTGTTATAGAAAGTGTTATTAATATGCAGTACTTTGAAAAAGTTGTTAATGAGGTACGCTTTTTTAATACTGGTAAAATTGCAGTTATGGATAGCAAAGGAACTGTAGCTGCAACTATAAGTGATTGCTTAGATGAAGATATATATAATATAGATAGACCTAATACTTTAGAAGAAGCATGGAAAAATATAGACTTTAAAAATAATTCAAGTGGATTAATTGAATATAGCATTGATGAAATTGAAAAAATAGGTTATTTTTATAAAATACCTAATTCTAATTGGGTAGTTTTGAGTGGAGTTGAGTGGTCAGAGTTTAAGGACCCTCTTAATGAAAGTATTAATATTATGTTTTTTATATCTATAATAATTTCAGCAGTTGTAGCTATAACATATATTCTTATTATTAATTTCTTCTCTAAACCTATTTATGGATTATTAAATTCAATAAGAGAAATAAAAAAAGGAAACTATAAAAGTAGATTTATATATAATGTAAAAGATGAATTTGGAGAAATATCTCAAGCATTTAACGAATTAATGGATGAAATTTTAAAGAATAAGATGCAACTTAAATTAAGTGAAGAAAGTTATAGAGTTATAATGGAGCAAACTGATGATATTATTTTTCAGTGGGATATTAATAATGATATAATAAGTTACTCTGATAATTGGAATCACAAATTTGATTATGAGCCTATTATTGAAGGCCAGGATTTAAATACATTAAATATTATTTATGAAGATGATAGAGAAAAGTTTAATGGGATAATCGATGAAATAAAAGATACCAATGAATATAGAGAATGTAAAGTTAGATTAAGAAAAAATGATAGTGAATATATATGGTGTAAATTTAGAATTAATATAATTCTAGATAAAAATGATACGCCAATAAAAGTTATAGGTGTAATAACAGATATTGACCATGAAAAAAGAGAAAACGAAAAATTGTTGTTTAAAGCAGAAAGAGATAGTTTAACTGAAATTTACAATAAAATAACTGCTCAAAATATGATTGAAGAGTATATAAATGAAAGCTCTAAAGAGGATAAACATGCATTGTTTATTATAGATGTTGATGATTTTAAATCTATAAATGATAATTTAGGACATTTAACTGGTGATTACGTTTTAAAAGATATTTCAACTAAAATAACAGATATATTTAGTGAAAATTCAATAATAGGAAGAATAGGTGGAGATGAATTTATTGTATTTTTAAAAGATATTGAATCAGAGGAGTTTGTTTGTCAAAAAGCTGATGAATTAGTTAGCGGATTTAGAGAAAGTTATACTGGAAAAGATGGTGTATACAAGGTATCAGGAAGTATTGGGATTTCTATATATCCAAAGGGTGGTAAGAATTTTGAAGAACTATTTTTAAGTGCAGATAATGCTCTTTATTATGCTAAAAAACAAGGAAAAGATACATATTACATAGTTAAATCAACATAAAAGAGCTATAATCAAAAAAGCATAAGGAGGTAGCAGTAATGATAAAATTAATAGTGTCTGATATGGATGGAACACTTTTAAATAGTGAACATAAGATATCAAAAGAAAACTTAGAAGCAATAAATGGTGATGTATAATAAAAATCATTAATATTTAAAATATAGAGTATATGAAAATGTAAACTAGAATTTTAGTTTGCATTTTTTGTTGCGTAAAATTTTTATTATAAAAAATAACAGGAAAAAATGTAAAAAATTAGAATGAACATATTGTGTTGAACATTGAACAATGGTAATATATAGTTGTTCATAAAATGAACAAAGGAAATGGTATTAATAAGGGGGATAAGTAAATGAAAAGTATATTAAAGAGAGGGTTTGGAATTGGATTAGCTTTAATGATTTCTGTGGGATTAATCTCTTGTAATGAGGGGAAAAGCAAAGAAACTTTAAGCAGAAATGGAAAAATTCAAGTTGAATATTGGTATGGTCTTGGAGGAAAGCTTGGGAAAAACATGGACAATATAATAAATGATTTTAATAATTCTCAAGATAAGTATGAGGTTAAAGGAGTTTCACAGGAGGATTATGATACGACTTTTAAAAATTTACAAGCAGCTATTGCAGCTAAAAAAACGCCAGCACTTGTAATTTTAGAACCAGATAAAGCTTCAATTTTAAATAATAAAGGTGTACTTGAAAATGTAGGTAATTATACAACAACAGATAGTGATTTTAATAGTGATAATTACATAAAATCATTTTGGGATTCATGCAAAAAGGATAATAAACTATACGCTTTTCCTATGTTTGGAACAACACAAGTTTTATATTATAACAAAAAGGCGTTTGAGGATGCAGGCATATCTAAAGATTCATTAAATACTTGGAGTAAAATTGCTGAAGCAAGTAAAAAAGTAATTAAAAAGGATAGTGATGAAGTTAAGTTTTATGGTTGGGAGCCTATGTGGGGAGCTGACAATTTAATTGATGCATCATTAAGTAATGGTGGAAGTATTTTAAGTGAAGATGGAAGTAATGTATTAATAAATTCACCTGAATGGATAGAAGTTTGGGATAATTTTAGAATGTGGATACATGATGATAAAATCATGAAAGTTAATTCAAGTGGACAAGGATGGGAATACTGGTATTCAACAATTGATGATGTTATGCAAGATAAAGCAGGGGGATATACAGGGTCATCAGGAGATCAAGGTGATTTAGATTTTGAAAAGTTAGGTGCTATTGAACAACCTGCATTTAAAGATGGAAAAGAAGCAAAACCAATTGCAGAAGCAAGACTTTTAGTTATTCCAAGTATAGCTAACGAAGAGGCTAAAAAAGGAGCTTATGAATTTATTAAATACTTTACAAGTGCATCAGTTAATGCAAAATGGTCAATAGCTTCAGGGTATATTCCTGTTAATAAAGCGGCATGTAATACTGATGCATTTAAGGAATATGTGGAAAAAAATCCGCAAGCACTTATTCCAATAAAACAAGCGTTACATGCAAGTAAATCATTTATTGATCCGACTAATGGAAAAATATATGATGCTTTAAAAGTTGCAGCAGATAAAGTTGAATTAGAAAATGTATCAGCACAAGAAGCTTTAGATGAAGCTCAAAAATTAGCACAATCAGAATTAAATAAAACTTTAAAAAAGTAATAAAACTTTAGCGTAGGCTTTAAATATGTGTTGATATATGTATAAGCAAAGTGGACCGAGTAATTGAACTTAGGAATACTAAAAGTCTTATAATATATCAACAGAACGTTTACAAAAATGGTGGAAAAGTATTTACTACTGTGGATAAGTTTTGGAATTTTAACAACTATTCTAATAGAGTGTTGATATTGTAATTTTGCTTATTAAATAGATGGAGATGTATTCAATAGAAATCCAAATTTTATTTAAGGGGTTATGGAGAGCGTTATGAAGAAGTCTAATATTAAAAAGTTTGATCAAATTTTTACTATACTTATATTTGTATTGCCGGCTATTATTCCACTTATGATATTTTGGATAGTTCCAATTTTTAAATCACTGTTTATAAGTTTTACGGATTGGGATTATATAAGTGCTGAATATAGTATTGTTGGATTGAAAAATTATAAACAGTTATTTTCTAACAAATTATTTTATGAGGCTTTAAAAAATACAGTGATATTTACAGTGGGAACATTACTTCCAACAATAGTTGGTGGATTAAGTTTAGCATTATTGCTAAGAACAAAGTTTAAATCTTCAGCAATATATAAGGTTATAATATTTTCTCCATGGATTACACCTACAGTTGCAATTTCTATTGTATGGAGTTGGATATTTGAACCTGACTATGGATTTGCAAATTATATATTAACTTTGTTAAATTTACCTAAATTACAATGGTTGCAAAGTTCAAATACTGCTATGATTGGAGTAATTATTGTTACTGTTTGGAAAAGTATTGGATGGGCTATGATTTTTTATTTAACTGCATTAGAGAAAATACCTAAGGATTTATATGAATCAGCTTCAATTGATGGGGCTGATTCATTAAATAAATTTAAGAGTATAACATTACCTTTAATTTCACCTACTACATTTTTTCTTAGTGTAATAACAATGATAAATTCTTTGCAGGCATATGATCAAATTCAGGTTTTGACTCAGGGAGGACCATCTGGAAGTACTAGAACATTATTATACATGTATTATCAATGTGCATTTGAAAATTTCAATATGGGAGAAGCCACTGCAATAGCAACAGTAATTTTGGCTATAACTTGCATACTTTCATTAATTCAATTTGTTGTTTCAAAAAAATGGGTACATTATTAATTACTTTATTTTAAGATGGAAAATCATAGAGTTTTATAAGATTGAAAAACAGGTAGGACTTAGGAGTGAGTAAATATTAGTTGAGAAGTGAGAGTGAAGAGTGGAGAGTTAAGGAAAAAAATTCTTGATGGAATTTTAAAATATATTATTAGAAAGTCTTTAGGACTTTCAACAAAAACTTTGAACTCTTAATTGTCCACTCTCAACTAAAAAGCGTGGCGCAGCCACTTTTTTTATGTAGGGGGTAAATTGTGTATGGTAGAAAGAAAATTATATAGAGATAATGAGGTGTATTTAGAAAACATTAAAAGTAATATTAGTAAAAGAAAAGTAAATTATAAAAAAATAATAGCTAATGTAATAAGATATGCTTTTATTATATTAGCAAGCATAATAGCTTTCTTTCCATTTTTGTGGATGATATCAAGTGCGTTAAAAGTAAAAGATGAAGTATTTCTTTTTCCACCTAAATTAATGCCTTCTAATCCACAATGGAACAATTTTATAGATGTATTCGAAGAAGCTCAATTTGGACAATATATGTTTAATAGTTTTTTTACTTCTTTTATTGAAGTGGCATTTCAAGTATTTACAGCAGCAATGATAGCATATGCGTTAACTTTGTTAGAGTTTAGAGGTAAAAGGTTACTATTTGGAGTGATAATGGCAATATATATGTTACCATCAGCAGTTACATATGTTCCATGTTATATTTTACTTTCTAATTTAAATTTAATAGATACACTTTCAGGATTGATAGTAAGCAATTTAGTTAGTATATTTGGAATATTTTTATTAAGACAAGCATTTTTACAGGTTAATAAAAGTTTAATAGAGGCTGCAAGAATAGATGGAGCTTCTCATTTTAAGATATTATGGAAGATAGTATTCCCAATAACAAAGCCAACCTTTGTAACTTTGATTTTAATAAATTTTGTTACTTATTATAATGATTATATGTATCCATCTCTAATTTTAAAGAGTCCAGAAAAGTTTTTGATTTCATCAGGACTTAGACAATTTTTTATTGAAGGCGGAGCATATGGAATAAAATGGTCACAAGTTATGGCAGCAAGTACAATAACAATACTTCCATTATTAATATTGTTTGTAATTGCTCAAAAGTGGTTTATGAAAGGCATTGGCGATACAGGTGTGAAAGAATAGCTTTAGAAAGATGTTGATATATGCATAGGTAAAGGTGGGCTGAGTAATTGAACTTAGGAATACTAAAATGAGTATAGTCCCATTTTAGCTTGCTCCCAATATAAAATTGAGACAAGCAGTAA
>NZ_JAVJAN010000043.1:0-26208 GCF_031344075.1 Clostridium aquiflavi | reverse complement strand
ATGTTGTCTTACCGTGGTCTACGTGACCGATTGTTCCAATATTTACGTGTGGTTTACTTCTCTCAAATTTTTCTTTTGACATTCTAAATTCCTCCTCTTATCCTTTAATAAACTTTGCCTAGTGTTTTTTATTTTATAATTGGAGCTCACGATCGGGATTGAACCGACGACCTCCGCCTTACCAAGGCGACGCTCTACCTACTGAGCTACGTGAGCACTCATATCTTGACATTTTCTTGATATACCAATTATAAAGTTTACTATTATTCGTTTTGTTTGTCAATATAATTTACTTACTTTATACCTAGGCATTTTTCAAGCTTTCTCTTTACTCTTTGTAATGCATTATCAATTGATTTTGAATGCCTATCTAAGTCACAAGCAATCTCTTGATAAGACTTTCCATCTAAGTATGACATAAGCACTTCTAACTCTAAATCAGACAAAACTTTAGCAATTGCAGTCTCTATATCATCCATATGTTCCTTATTTATCAAAAGCTCCTCAGGATCTGAAATTTTTATTCCAGATAAAACATCTAATAATGTTCTTTCTGATTCTTCTTCGTAAATAGGTTTATTTAATGAAACATAAGTATTTAAAGGAATGTGTTTTTGTCTAGTTGCAGTTTTAATTGCAGTTATAATTTGTCTTGTTACACATAACTCTGCAAAAGCCCTAAATGAAGTTAATTTATCAGCTTTAAAGTCTCTTATCGCTTTATATAATCCTATCATGCCTTCTTGATATATATCTTCTCTATCTGCCCCTATTAAGAAATAAGATTTTGCTTTTGCCTTAACAAAATTTTCATATTTAGAAATTAAATACTCTTGAGCTCTAATATTTCCATTTTTAGCTTCCAATACAACTTCTTCATCTAATTTATCTTTAAACTCTAAAAACTCACCCAATATTCACTCTCAACTTTCTCATTATAATCACTATACATCCTATGTAAACAATTATAACTCAGTAAAAATATCTTAGTCAATTAAATTTACTCACTTCTTCTTATTTTTTCTAATTTTTTCAATATTTCCAAATCAATGTTATCACTAAGTATGTTTTTTTCAGAAATTTTACTTTTATTTTTTCTTTTTCTTATAGAATTCTCTATATCCAAAACATCATTGTAAAATTCTAAAGATGACATTCTTACAGCCCCTCTTTGGAAAATAGTTTGTTGTTCTAACCAATCAGATGTAACAACAATAACTTCATATTTTCGTCCTAATAAATTCACTTCTTTTTCTATATAGCTATCTGCTGTTTCTCCATCCTTAGTAAAAACTATTGATAAATTCTTATTTACTGTTTCTACTTTTTGAATACTACCTGATACTTTATGAGCATCAAAAACAATTATTACTTTGCAGTCATTATAAACCCCATAATTATGCATTGTGTCCACTAATGATCTTCTGGCACCATCAAAACTATAATTCTTTTTTATTTTTAAATCTGGCCAACTATTTATAACATTATATCCATCAACAAAAATAATTTTCACAATAGTTACCTCTTAATTCATTCTACTTTAAACGACCTTTTAATACTTCATACATAATTATACCACCTGCTACAGAAGCATTTAAAGAATTAATCTTGCCTACCATAGGTATTTTGATTAATTTATCACATTTTTTTAATGTCAATTTTGATATTCCTTTTCCCTCATTACCAATTATAATGGCACATGGACCACCAAAATCAGTTTCATAGCTATATTCTTCAGCTCTTATATCCGTTCCATAAACCCAAATTCCTCTTTCTTTTAATTCATCTATTACTGAATTTAAGTTTGTAACTCTAGCTACCTTTACATGTTCTATAGCTCCCACTGAAGATTTATATACCATTGTTGTTACTGATGCACTTCTTCTTTTAGGTATTATTATTCCATGAACTCCAAATAATTCTGCTGTTCTTATAATAGAGCCTAAATTATGAGGGTCTTCTACCTCATCTAGTATTACTATAAATGGTTTTTCACCTTTTTGTTCAGCTAATTCTAGAATATCTGACACCTCTGAATATTCATATGGAGTTACTCTTGCAATAACACCTTGATGAACTGCATTATTACACATGGAGTCTAATTTTCTTTTATCAACTTCTTTTATTAGTATCTTTTTGTCCTTTGCTTTTGATATTATCGCGTTTATTGATCCTTCTAATTTTGAATTAGATATGTAAAGAGTTTCTATAGTTCTCTCAGTTTTTAAAGCTTCTAAAACAGCATTTCTTCCGATTATTATATCTTCTCTTTCCTCAAAACCATTATCATATATATTATTATCAACTACTTTATTTTTATTGATTTCTCTTTTATTATCTTTCTTGTTTTCTCTTTTCTTACTTACTTTTGTGTTTTCTCTCATTCAATTACACCTCTTTTTCATTTAAAACTACAACACTTTTCTGTAACATAAATTCTAATCTTTCCTTATTTCCTATTAGATATAAATATCCTATTAATGCTTCAAATCCAGTTGCCATTCTATAATCCCTAACATCAGCATTTTTAGGAACTGTTGCAGATTTTGCATTTCTTCCCCTCTTGTATATTCTAAGTTCTTCTTCTGTTAAGTATTCTTCTAAATTGTGCATAATACTTGATTGTGCTTGAGCTTTTACGTAACTAATTGCTTTTCTATGAATTTTATTAGCACTTAAACCTTCATTTTCAGATAAAATATACGTTCTTATAAATACTTCATACACTCCATCTCCTATTATCGCCAATTGAAGAGGATTTAACATTCTTACATTTGCTTCACTAAATTCTCTTATTTTTAAATCATCTAACATAATTTATGCTCCTTTAAATAAGGGCTGCAATTTGCAGCCCTATCTAATTTAATTTATTTTTTTCCATCTAACACCTTGAGGTGTATCCTCTAAAACAATTCCTCTATCTTTTAAATCGTCTCTTATCTTATCAGCTAAAGCAAAATCTCTATTTTTTCTTGCATCCTGTCTTTTCTCTATTAGAGACTCTATTTCATCTTCTAAACTACCTTTAGTTGTTTTTTGAAGTAAACCTAATGGTGATCCTAATTCTCTTATAAGTTCTAATGCTTTATTAACTATTTCCTTAGATGAATTTACATTTATATTTGTATTAGTATCTTTGGTTAATTCAAATAAAACAGTAAGTGCATCTGCTGTATTAAAATCATCATCCATTTTTTCAATGTACTTTTCTCTATATTTATTTAATGAATCTAGATACTTAACTTCTTCTTCTCTCATATTTTCTATTGAAACTTCATCAATTAAGTTTTCTAAATTACTTATTGCATTATAAAGTCTTTCTACTGATGCTTTTGCTGAATCTAGCAAATCTTTACTAAAGTTTATTTGTAATCTATAATGAGCTGACATCATAAAAAACCTTACAACATCTGAATCATATTCCTTTAATATATCTCTAGCAGTAAAGAAATTATTCAAAGACTTAGACATCTTTTGGTTATTGACATTTACATATGCTGAGTGCATCCAATAATTCGCAAATGTCTTTCCTGTTAACGCTTCACTTTGAGCAACTTCATTTTCATGATGTGGAAATGTTAAATCCATACCACCTGCATGAATATCTATTGTATCACCCAATATTTTTTTTGCCATACATGAACATTCTATATGCCATCCTGGTCTTCCCACTCCCCAAGAACATTCCCAAGCTGGTTCTCCTGGTTTTTGAGCTTTCCATATAGCAAAATCCATAGGGTCTTTCTTTCTTTCATCCGCCACAGATGAAGTTCTATTACTTGCACCCATTTGTAAATCTTCTATACTTTGACCTGATAATTTACCATAATCATTGAATTTTTTAGTATTAAAATATACATCTCCTTCAACTTCATATGCATAGCCTTTTTTAATTAATTCTGCAACAAAATCAATAATATCCTGTATATATTCAGTCGCTCTAGGATTAACTGTGGCTCTTTCTATTTGAAGTTTGTCGGCATCTTCATAATACTCTTTTATATATTTATCTCCAATTTCTTTTACAGTTGTACCTTCTTCATTAGCTTTTTTTATCATCTTATCATCTATATCTGTAAAATTTTGAACAAATTTAACGTTATATCCTCTATACTCTAAATACCTTCTGATTGTATCAAATACTATAAATGTTCTTCCATTTCCTATATGAAAGAAATTATATACTGTTGGTCCACAAACATACATTTTGACCTCACCTGGAGTAATAGGGATAAATTCTTCTTTTTTTCTCGTTAAAGTATTAAATATCCTCATTAACTTTTTGCCTCCTATGTTATCTTAATTTTAGATTATTTTTCTCAAATTCTTCTTTTACTATTCGAGAAACCTCCTCTATTTTAACTACTTGCATATCACCAGTTCTAAGTTTAAATTCAACTTCTCCATCTACAATTTTCTTTCCTACTGTCACTCTCATAGGAATTCCCATTATTTCTGAATCTTTAAACTTAACTCCTGCTCTTTCATTTCTATCATCTAATAATGCTTCAACACCCATAGATTTTAAATCTTCATAAAGTTTATTAGCTATTTTTACTTGTTCTTCATCTTTAACATTTACAGCAATTATTGAAATATGATATGGAGCAACAGATAATGGCCAAACTATTCCATTTTCATCGTTATGTTGTTCAATTATAGATGCCATAGTTCTTGTAACACCTATTCCATAGCATCCCATTATAAATGGAGCTTCTTTTCCATTTTCAGCTATAAATTTAGCATCCATTGCTTCTGAGTACTTAGTTCCTAATTTAAAGATGTGACCAACTTCTGTTCCTCTAGAAATTGTAAGCTTTCCACCACATGTTGGGCATGTTTCTCCTTCTACTACATTTCTATAGTCTCCAACTGTTCCTTCAAAGTCACGTCCATAATTTACATTTTTAATGTGATATCCTGTTTCATTTGCTCCCGTTACAAAGTTATACATATTTTTAACTTCTTCATCTACTAATATTAAATCGGCCTTCATTCCTATTGGTCCAGCAAATCCAATACCGCAACCAGTTGAATTCATATATTCTTCATGAGAAGCCATTTCTATATCTCCTGATGCATGTGAAGCATTAGCTACTTTAACTTCATTAACTTCTCTATCTCCTCTTACAAATACAGCAACTATTTTTCCATCAACATTATATAATAAAGTTTTAACTGTTTTTTTAGGAGATATATTTAAGAATTCTGATACTTCATCTATTCCTCTGCTATCTGGAGTAGACACTTTTTCAACTTCCATTAAGTCTTCTTTTTCTACTTCTTCTAATCTAGCAGTTGCTTTTTCAATATTAGCTGCATAATCACATTGAGTACAAAAAACAATATCGTCTTCTCCAACTTCTGACTTAACCATAAATTCTGCTGAATTTGATCCTCCGATTGCTCCTGAATCTGCTTCAACACATTTTGCATCTAATCCACATCTATTAAAAATTTTAACATATGCTTCATACATTTTATTATATGAAAGATCTAATCCTTGTTGATCCTTATCAAAGCTATAAGCATCTTTCATGACAAATTCTCTTGATCTCATAACACCAAATCTAGGTCTACGTTCATCTCTATATTTTGTTTGAATTTGATATAAATTAACTGGTAATTGCTTATAAGATTTAATTTCATTTTTAGCTATATCAGTAAATACTTCCTCATGTGTAGGTCCTAAACAAAAATCTCTTTCATTTCTATCTTTAACTCTAAACATTTCAGCACCATAAGCGTCCCATCTACCTGATGATTGCCATAATTCCGCCGGAATCATAGCTGAAGCTAAAAATTCTTGAGCTCCTGCTTCATTCATTTCTTCTCTTATTATATCTTCAACTTTTTTTAATGCTTTAAGACCTAATGGCATATAATTATATATTCCTGATGCCATTTTTCTTATCATTCCTGATCTAAGCATAAGCTTATGGCTATCAATTTCTGCTTCTGCTGGAACTTCTCTTAGTGTAGATATTAACATGTTAGACATTTTCATAGTTAAATTTCCTCCAAATATATTATTTTTTTATATTTAAAGTGGCTTTAAATATATAAAAAAAGTCCACCCTATATCTTAGGGCGAACTTATAATCGCGGTACCACCTAAATTTGTTCTCTAATAATGATAACGGTATTAAACCGATAGTTTTTACCTATTACTCCGAAGCTGGTTCAAAATCTATTGAAAATCTTACAGCCAAGGATTTTCTCTCTTAAAGACGATTTTTACTATTCTTCATCAAAGCTTATATATATTTTTACAATCAACTTAATTTATTATAACTTTTTGTAATTTGACTGTCAATATATTATATATAAGCTACTTATTTGCTAAATATTCACCAATAATAAGGTCTTCAGGAGTAGTAATTTTTATATTTGTATATTCACCCTCATATATATAAACCTTATTTCCAAAATACTCTACAACCATAGTATCATCTGTAATTTTAACATCTTCATTTTTTATTTTTTTATGACAATCATATATTAAATCATATTTGAATGCTTGAGGTGTTTGCACAGATACTAAATCACTTCTATTCGGTGTTTTAAGTGAAAATCTACTACTATCTATAATTTTTATTGTATCTTTTGGCATAACTCCTGGTGCTGCTGCACCATACTCTTCTGCATATTTTATAGCATTTTCTATTAGTTTCTCTGATACAAAAGGTCTTACTCCATCATGAATTAACACAATATCTGACCCTTTTGCTTTAATTAATCCATTATATACAGAATCGTAACGTTCATTTCCTCCAGCAACAATTTTATTAATTTTTAAAGAATGTTTCTCTAATATCTCCTTCTCACAATAATCCATTTCGTGGGATGGCACTACCAATATAATATTATCTACTAATTTACAATCTAAAAAACTTTTAATGGTGTAATAAAGAATGGGCTTACCATTCAAATTAAGATATTGCTTACTTTGAACAGTGCCCATTCTTTTACCTTTTCCACCAGCTACTACTATTGCACTAACCATATAGAAAAGCTCCTTTTCTTAGTTATCTTTTGGTTTGGCAAATATCATTCTTCCAGCAGCAGTTTGTAAAACTGATGTAACTATAACAGTAATTGTTTGACCGATGTATTTTTTACCGCCCTCTACAACTATCATAGTGCCATCGTCTAAATATCCTACGCCTTGGGTTGATTCTTTACCATCTTTAATCATATCTACATGCATTTCTTCCCCTGGTAAAACTACTGACTTTATCGCATTTGATAATTCATTTATATTTAACACAGGTACTCCTTGAAATTCTGCAACTTTATTTAAATTATAATCGTTAGTTATTACTTTTCCGTTTAATGTTTGAGCAAGTTTTAATAATTTACTATCTACTTCACTTATTTTAGGAAAATCGCCTTCCCAAATTTGTGTTTCAATTGAAAGTTCTTTTTGTATCCTATTTAATATATCTAATCCTCTTCTTCCTCTATTTCTCTTTAAAGAATCTGAAGAATCTGATATATGTCTTAATTCATCTAAGACAAAATTAGGAATTACTAAAGGACCTTCTATAAAACCTGTTTCACAAATATCAAATATTCTACCATCAATTATAACCGATGTATCTAACACTTTTGCTACACCTTTTACATGATTACTTTTTGCTTTCTTTTCTTTACCTGTATTTTTCTTTATATTAGAAATTAATGCTATTATATCATCTTTTTTCTTAACTAATATATCTGCACCTATTATCGCTGATATTATATTTAAAAATATAAATAACATAGGTCCAAACTTATCATCTATTCCATTTATTGGCTTTGCAATAAAGCTCATTAATATTAGAGCTATAATAGCTCCCAATGCTCCACAAATAATTTCAATTAATGTAAGTTTTTGAATATTCTTTTCTATATATTCAACCAAATTAAAAATAGCTTTATAAATAATTGGAGATACAACATACAATATAATTCCAAATAACAATGATATAATAGTTATAAATACTATAGAACCTGTTAATGTAGATAAATATTTCAATTCCTTAATATTAGGTATGTCTAATAAAGATTTACCTACAATATAACCAACTAATAAACCTATAGCTGAAAAAATTCCCTTTATAATCTTTTTTAACAAATATCTCACCCCTTCCTAAATTCTTACAACAATACACATTAATTCATTCCTATATATTAACTGTTATTAATTATATCACACTATATATATATCTAAAATGAATAATTTATTAAGTTTAGTTAAATACTCCCCCTATCAATTAATATAATTCTTCTGTATTATATACATGTATTCCAAATCTTAATCCCATATTGATAAAATAGTCTAAAAATATTTATAATTACTTTATTTATAATTACTTAAAGTAAAATTAAATTATATCAAGGAGTTGAGGCGTATGAAGGATATAATATTTGATGATTTTCAAAACTCTGTAAGTGATTCTTTGTTAAGACATAAAAGTATCTTAGACATACTTACTAAATATAGTGAATCTAGTTCGAGAGTTAATAGAGCAGTTGCAAAATCTGTCACAAATTGCGGCTGCATAAATATTAATGCTTCTAAACAAAATTCATTAAATGAAGATAAATCTATTGACGACTTATCTACCTACTTAGCTTCTCACTTAAGTGGTGAGCTTTGTGAAAATTGTCGTGAAATTATAGAAAAAGAGATTGGTAATAATCTTTTCTATCTTACTTCTTTATGCAATAATTTAGATATAAATTTATATGACGTTTTGCTTAAAGAATACAATAAAATAAATACACTTGGAAAATTTACTTTTAGATAATAAAAAAATCGGTTTACCTTTTATATGGTAATACCGATTTTCTATTTTTTATATCTTTTTATTTAAGAGAATTTGTTCTTTTATTCTTTTTAATCCATCTTTAATTGCCTTTGCTCTTGCTTCACCTATTCCCTCAACAATATCAAGCTCATCGATATCAGCCTCTATAACATTATTTAATTCTTTAAATTCTTTAATTAGATTTTCTATTACATTTGATGGTATTCTAGGAACTTTGCTTAATATTCTATATCCTTTAGCTGATATAAGTGTATCTACAAGTGAATCACCTATATGACCTAGAACTCTTGCAATTGAATCTAAATCTAAAAGTTCAGTTGCACTTAATTTTTGTATTTGCTCATATACCTCGTTATGTTCTTCTTCATCTTTGCAATAATCTCTAATTAATAATATTCCATCTCTTTCAATATGCTTAACAAGTTCATTAAGCTGCATTGATATAAGTCTACCTTCATTACCTAACTCTAAAATATACATGTTTATTTCTTCTACTATTCTCATAACCATTTCAGTTCTTTGAATTGCAGTAACAACATCAAATAAAGTTGTTAAATCTTGAAACTCTAAAAGATTTAAGTTGTTAATTACTCTTTCTAGAACTGAAACATACTTTTCTAAAGTTTGAATAGCTTGATTAGCTCTAGCCAAAATTACGCTGCTATCTCTTAAAACATATTTTATGTCACCTTTATATACAGTTATTATATTTCTTCTTTGAGATATAGCAATAACTATATTATTAGTTTGCTTGGCTATTCTATGTGCAGTTCTATGCCTAGTACCAGTTTCATGTGTTACAATTGAAGGATCTGGTATAAGCTGAGCATTAGCACACACAATTTTTTTTAAATCTTCACTAATTACTATTGCCCCATCCATTTTAGCTAATTCATAAACATATGATGGACTATAATCAGAATTAAGAGTAAATCCGCCATCTACTGTATCCATTACTTCTTTATTATCTCCAATTACAATTAGTCCACCTGTTTTAGCTCTAAGGATATTTTCAAGTCCTTCCCGTAGTTGAGTGCCTGGGCACATAATTTTTAAAGTATCTTTTATTTTCATTCCCTTTTCTAATCTCATACACTCACCTGTTCTTCTCAAAATATCTTATTTATTGCTTCTATTAAATGTCTAATGCCTATTACTTTTATATCGTCTGTTTTTATTTTATCTAAATTTCTTTCAGGAATTATTACATTCTTAAATCCGAGTTTTTCAGCTTCTTTTACTAATCTTTCAGCTGATGATATTGGTCTTATTTCTCCAGTTAATCCAACTTCTCCTACCATTAATGTTTTATCCAATTTAAACTCTTTAGATTTTGCACTAGATATTAATGCTAATGCTAATCCTAAATCTGCAGATGTTCCATCTATATTAAGTCCACCTACTACATTTACATACACATCTTTATTATAGAAAAATACCTTTAGTTTTTTTTCTAAAACTGCTAATATTAAACTTAATCTTTGATTGTCAATTCCAACAGCTGTTCTTCTCGGCATTGGAGCTTTAGTTTCACTTACTAATGCCTGAATTTCTATTAAGATAGGTCTAGTACCTTCCATAACTCCAACAACCACAGAACCTTCTTGATTAGCGCTAGTATCTTCTAAAAATATTTTTGATGGATCAAATACTTCTACCAAACCTTCTTGTTGCATTTCAAATACGCCTATTTCACTAGTCGTTCCAAAACGATTCTTCATGGTTCTTAAAATTCTATATTCTTCTGTTCTTTCACCTTCAAAATATAAAACCGTATCAACCATATGCTCTAAAACTCTTGGACCTGCTAATTCACCTTGTTTAGTTACATGTGCAACTAGGAAGAATGGTATATTTTTACCTTTACACATTCTCATAATAGTATTTGAACATTCCTTTACTTGAGATACACTACCTGGTGCTGAAGAAACACTTTCTTTAAATACAGTTTGAATTGAATCTATTATAACAAAATTAGGGTTAATTTGTTCTATATATATTGAAATAGCATCTAAATTTGTTTCAGATATTATAAACAAATTTTCACTATTTACACCTAGTCTGTCTCCTCTAATCTTTATTTGTTCTTCTGATTCTTCTCCAGAGACATACAGAACTTTGCCATATTTTATAGCTATGTTATTTGCAGTTTGTAACAGCAATGTAGATTTTCCTATTCCAGGATCTCCTGAAATTAAAGTTAAAGAACCTTTAACTAATCCGCCACCTAAAACTCTGTTAAGTTCTTTTATTCCTGTATCATATCTTTCTTTTTCTCCAGATTTTATATCTCTTATATTTTTAGGCTGGTTATTTTGTACTATGTTATTAGCTTTTAATGAAGTTACTACTTTACTATCATCTTTTATCTCTTCATTAAAAGTATTCCAGTTATTACATGATGGACATTTTCCCAACCATTTAGGAGCTTCATATCCACATTGTTGACATATATATGTAGATTTTATTTTAGCCATACAAATTCCTTTCTTATTTTAAGATTCAATCACTATATTCATTAATAATTTTATAATAACATAAATTTTAATATTAATTATAACTTTTAAATAAAATTATAATTAACAATTTTAATAAACTACTATTATTAATTATATCATCCAAATTTGGTAATTAAATTTATCATTATATTTAAACTAAAATTTTTTATCAATTTAAAATCCTATTTTGTATAAATAATGAATTCATTACAAAAACTATTTATATAATTTAAGGAGATGATAATATGATAACTAAAGATTCTTTTAATAATGTTATAGTTCCTTCAAAAAATATATTAAGAGATAATGAAGAGCATGTTTTTCAACACAATTTTAACAATACATACTCTCAAAATGAATTTTCTAATTTAGTTTTAAACTCTAATTTAGAAAATAATAATATAATAAAGTAATTGCTATATTATTTCTTAAGTATTATAATATTTTAAATAATATTTATTATTAGTTAAGGAGTGTTATTATGGTAAAAGTTTATACTACAGATTCTTGTCCGTGGTGTGTTAAAGTTAAAAATTATTTAAAATCAAAGAGCGTTGATTTTGAAGAACTAAATGTTCAAGAAGATATGATTGCTAGAGAAGATATGGTTAAAAAATCTAAACAAATGGGCGTACCAGTATTAGATATAAATGATACTATTATCATTGGATTTGATAAACCATCTATAGATAAAGCCCTAAATAAATAAATTTATATTAATAAATATGCAAAAGACTTGGTAATACATAAATAATTGTATTTTCCAAGTCTTTATTCTTTTAAATTATAACTTTTTCTCATTCTAACGATTTACATAATCATCTATTTGTTTTTTATCAAATCCTACTATTATATTTCCCGATATATCTATTACTGGTACACTTCTTTGACCTGATGCTTTAAATACTTCTTCTCTATCCTCATGTTTATCTGCAACATTTATTTCTTCATATTTTAATCCTTTTAAGTCAAAATATCTCTTTGCTTTTATACAAGCAGGGCACCATGATGTTGAATAAATTTTTATCATATTATTATTTCTCCTTTTGTGCTATGTATTTTTCAGCATTTAATAAAGCTATTGTTCCATCTGAAACCGCTGTAGTTATTTGTCTATATTTCTTTTCACGTACATCACCGACAGCGTATACACCAGCTATCTTAGTTTCCATATCCTCATTTGTAATTATGTACCCATAATCATTTAATTTTAAATATTTCTCTAATCCATTTGTTTTAGGCTCTGTTCCAATATATCCAAAAATAGCATCAAGTTTTAACTTACTTAATTCACCTGTATTTTTATTCTTAATAGTTACTTCTTCTAAAAAGTTATTACCACTTAAATGAACTAAATCCTCATTAAATAAAACCTCTATTTTAGGATGATTTAACACTTCTTCTATTAAAGATTTTTCTCCATTAAAATAATCATGTCTTCTAATCACAAAAACTTTTTCAGCAAATTTAGTTAAAAATATCGCTTCTTCTAAAGCCGAATTTCCACCACCTACCACTCCAACTCTTTTTCCCTCATACATAGCACCATCACAAACTGCACAATAATGAACACCTTTGCCTTCATACTTTGCTTCCTCTGAAACTGGTAGTTTTTTAGGTGAAGCTCCTGTTGCAATTATTATAGCCTTAGGTTTATATATGTAACTTTCAGTTTCTACTATCTTCTCATCATCAGATAATACTATATTTTCTATTAAATCAAATTCGTCTATAGTTACTCCTAATGATTCAACTTGTTTTTGAAAAACATCTGCTAAATCTGCTCCTGATATTTTTTCAAATCCAGGATAATTTTCAATAGTATAGCTGTTTCTTACTTGACCACCTATTATTCTTTCTTCTAAAACTATCATATCTAACTTTGCTCTACCGCCATAAATGCCTGCAGCTAATCCTGCTGGACCTGCACCAATTACTATTAAAT
Organism: Clostridium aquiflavi; assembly: GCF_031344075.1. NCBI lineage: Bacteria > Bacillati > Bacillota > Clostridia > Eubacteriales > Clostridiaceae > Clostridium > Clostridium aquiflavi. The sequence continues at coordinate 12,949 of NZ_JAVJAN010000043.1, read as the reverse complement.
CTATTTCTTTTTCTTGTTTAGTCATAAATTCACCTCTTATCTTTAAATAAACTTATATCTAGCATAAGCTTATTTAAAACTCTATAAGTTAATTATTCCCTTGTAATAATTATTATATTTATAATTTTATCATATAATTTCCAATTAATAAATACTATTAACAAATAAATATTATTTTATTCAATCCAGCTTTACTTATGCATATATCAACACTTTTCCTAAGATATAAGCAAATAAAAAATTATCTTAAAAATACCAATAATGCACCTAAACACATTAAAGTTATTTTAAGATAACTTTTTAAACTATTAATCTAGCTTTGTAAAAACTAAATTATCTTTTGATTCATTTACTTTAATTCTATCTCCAATTTTTATATTGCCTAAAAGTATCTCTTCACTTAATTTATCTTCTACTTCTTTAGTAATAATTCTTCTTAACGGTCTTGCTCCATAATTTAAATCAATTCTTTTATTAATCAAGAATTTTTTACTATCTTTTTCAAAGTTTAAGTGTATATTTTTATTTTCAAGTCTTTTAGTAATAGATTTTAACATTAAATCAACTATATCTAAAAGATCATCTTCTTTTAATTTATGGAATACTATTGTATCATCTATTCTATTTAAGAATTCTGGTTTAAAGCTTCTCTTTAATTCTTCTAAAACATTGTCTTTCATCTTTTCATATTCTGAATTTTTATCAATACTTGTATTAAATCCAATTGCTTTTTGTTTTTTTATTTGATGTGCTCCCACATTAGAAGTCATTATAACTATTGTATTTTTAAAATTAACTACTTTTCCATGAGAATCTGTAAGTCTTCCATCTTCCATAATTTGAAGTAATATATTAAATACATCTTGATGAGCCTTTTCAATTTCATCTAAAAGCACCACTGAATAAGGTTTTCTTCTGACTGCTTCTGTTAATTGACCTCCATCATCATATCCTACATATCCTGGAGGTGAACCTATTAATTTAGAAACTGAATTACTTTCCATATATTCAGACATATCTATTCTTATTATACTATTTTCATCTCCAAACATAGCTTCAGCCAATGCTTTTGAAAGTTCTGTTTTACCAACACCTGTAGGTCCTAAAAATATAAATGTTCCAATTGGTCTATTAGGATCTTTTATTCCAACTCTAGCTCTTCTTACCGCCTTAGCTATAGATTCAACTGCTTCAGTTTGACCTATAACTCTTTTTTGTAATATATCTTCAAGTTTTAGTAATCTTTCGCTTTCTTTTTCTGTAAGTTTTTTAGCAGGTATTTTAGTCCAAGCTGATACAACTTCTGCTATATCTTCTTCATCTACATTTAATGATTTATTAGAATTTTTATCACTCCACTCTTTTCTAAGTGCTTCTAATTCTTCTTTTAAGCTATTTTCAATATCTCTCATATTTGCTGCTTTTTCAAAATCTTGAACTCTAATACATTCTTCTTTTTCCTTAGTTGTTTCTTTTATTTTATCTTCCATTGATTTTAAATTAGTAGGTGGAATTAAATTTTTTATTCTAACTTTAGCTGATGCCTCATCAATCAAATCAATAGCTTTATCTGGCATAAATCTATCTGTAACATATCTATCAGATAACTCAACAGCGGCATCTAATGCTTTATCTGTAATGTTAACATTGTGATGTTCTTCATACTTTTCTCTTAATCCCCTTAATATTATTAGTGTTTCATCTTTTGATGGCTCACCAACATTAACAGGTTGAAATCTTCTTTCTAAAGCAGAATCTTTTTCTATATGTTTTCTATATTCATTGATAGTTGTTGCACCTATACATTGAATCTCTCCTCTAGAAAGTGCTGGCTTTAATATATTAGAAGCATCTATTGCTCCTTCAGCTGCTCCTGCACCTATTATTGTATGAATTTCATCTATAAATATTATGATGCTTTTATCTTTTTCTATTTCTGACATTACCTTTTTCAATCTATCTTCAAATTCACCTCTATATTTAGCACCTGCAAGTAATGCAGTTAAATCAAGTGAAACTATTCTCTTATCCCTTAATATTTCAGGAATATTACCCTCTACAATTCTTTGAGCTAACCCTTCAATTACTGCTGTTTTTCCTACTCCTGGTTCGCCTATTAAGCAAGGATTATTTTTTATTCTCCTACATAATATTTCTAAAACTCTTTGATTTTCTAAATCTCTTCCAATAACAGGATCTAACACACCATCTCTTGCAAACTGTGTTAAATCTCTTCCGTATTTATCCAACATAGGAGTTTTTGTTTTTTCTGATCTTGGAGATTTAATTTCTTGATTTTCATCTACATACTGACCATTTAGAAATATAAATAATTTATCTTTTATTTCTTTAAAATCTAATTTTAAATTTTTTAATATGGTATAGGCCATGCCTTCTTCTTGATTAAGCAATGCCATTAACATATGTTCTGGACTAACATTTTTATGACTAAATTTTTTAGCCTCTATAAAGCTTTCATCAAGAAGTCTTTTTGCCCTAGGTGTTAATAATATATCATCTTCAGGCATTTGTAATTCACCATAGCCTAAATATCTACTTATCATATCTCTTACTATTTCTGAATCAATACCAAATTCATTTAATATCTTAGATTGATGTCCTTTTTCTTTTACTAAACCCAATAATAAATGTTCTGTACCTACATAACCATGCTTAAATTCTTGTGATTCAATTTGTGCTTCTAATATTATTGATTGAGTTCTCTCTGTAAATTTATTAAAATCCATACTCAAAAAATCCCTCCCTTATATTCTTATTTAAGTTTGAGCTAATATTGATCTTACAAATTTAGCTCTTTCATAGTTAAGCTCCTTATTTAAAAGTTTTCTTTTTAAATAGTTCTGAAGTGATGAATCTCTAGTATATACTAATAATTTATTTAACTTATTTTTGGGAATATCTAATAAAGATAATTCAACTCCAAATCTCACACTAGATAATAATTCAGCACACTCTTTTTCACTTAGTAAAATAGCTGAAGTTAAAATTCCATATGCTCTAAATACTTTATCTTCTATATCATATTTACACTTTGTTAATAAAACTTCTCTAAATTTCTTTTCTTCTGAAATAACATTTAACACTGCACCTTTTAGGTTATCAATTATCTCTTCTTCAGTTAGTCCTAATGTAACCTGATTAGATATTTTGTACATATTTCCATAGGATTTATTTCCTTCTTCATATATGCCTTTCATATTCATACCTATTTGAGTTAGTCCTTTGCTAAAATTACTTATTTCATCATTAAAATTTAAAGCTGGCAAATGAATATTAACAGATGCTCTCATTCCTGTTCCTAAATTAGTAGGGGATGTAGTTAAATACCCTAAATTTTCATCGAATGCATAATGAACTCGTTTTTCTATTTTATCATCAAGTTTTGTGATATTATCAAATGCAGTCTCTAAATCAAATCCTGCCGTTATGCATTCTAGCTTTAAGTGATCATCCTCATTTATCATAATACTTAAAGTTTCTTTACTATTTAAAACAAATGCTGTTTTATCTTTATTCTTTATTAATTCTTTACTTATTAATTGCTTATCTAAATAACTATTTATTAGTTCTTTGTCTTCATTCCACAAATGATAAATACAAGATTCATCTTCAAGTTCACTTTTCACAATTTGATAAATAAATTCTGCATTTTCTCTTGCTTCTATTTCATTTAATTTATTGGAAAAAGGTTTTTCTTTTAAATTTCTAGATAAAGAAATATTACTATTTATAACTATATCTTCTTTGTTGCATTCTTCATTAATCCAGTTTCTCATTACCTTTTTCCTCCTTAACTAAAAACACTTTATTATCTTTACTATTAATAAATATAAATTCTTCTAATTCTTTAATTTCATCTCTTAATACAGCTGCATTTTCATATTCTTCTAATTTAATAGCATTTTGTAAATCTTGCTTTAACCTTATTATCTTTTTTCTTTTAATTAAAGACTCTCCATCAAATTTTGGAATTTTCCCAACATGTTTTACATTCCCATGAATTCTTTTTACAATAGGTTTTATATATTCAGAAAAAACACTATAACACTCACTACAACCTAATTTTCCTGTCTTCTCAAACTCAGAATAATTCATTTTACATTTAGGACAAACAAGTTCCTTTGGCTTTGTTTTTTTATCACCAAGATTATTTAAAAATCCAGTTAATATATTTTCAAATTGTAATCCACCAATTTCATTTAAAGAATTTATAAATGGTATATCTGATATATCTTTAGCACAAGATTCACATAACCAAATTTCATTTTTTTCTCCATTTACTATTTTAACTAAATTAATTTTAGCTTCATTCTTTTGACATTTTTCACATAACATATAATCCCCACCTCTTAAGATAAAATAACCATAATCATTGCTTTAAAAATATCTGCTCTTATTTTATTTCTATTTTCAACTGAAATTAAAGTTCTATCGTTTATAGCTATTTTCATCAATTCACTTTCTTTTTCTGTAATAATATCCGATTCAAATAAGTTATCTATTATATTTACAGCATTATGATATGTTATTGTATTACCTATGCTTTGATTTATTATCTCCTCTCTTCTGCTGGAACTATCGTTGTCTAATTGCTTTATAATAATATGGCCACCGCCACCACGTTTGCTTTCAATTAAATAACCTTTATTATAAGTAAATCTAGTTGTTAAAACATAGTTTATTTGTGATGGTGCACATCTAAATTGATCAGCTAATTCATTTCTCTGTATTAGGACCATATTCTCTCCACTATCATTAAACATTTCTTTTATAAATTCTTCAATTATATCTGAAAGTTTTGCCATAAGTTCACCTACCTAAACATCAGTTTATATTTTTGTTTTTGACTTACTTTGACTTTGTAGTTATTATACTATAATTATATTATAATTTAAAACACTATAATTTATTTTATTAAAATCTGAATAAAACTTTACTAAATGTTAAACATATTTAATATACAAATTTATATTTTTTTCAAAAGGAATTTATATTATGAAATTAACTTGGTATGGACACTCTTGTTTTTTAATAACAAGTAATAATGGTAAAAGAATCTTAATAGATCCATTTGATGATTCTATAGGATATAATAACGATTTTCTTCACTCTGATATTATAGTAATAAGTCATAATCATTTTGATCATTCATTTTTAAAAGAAAATGATAGTAATGTAAAAATTATTAATACTACTGGGGTTTTTGATTTTGATTTCATTCATATAGAAGGATTTTCTTCATTTCATGATAAATATAATGGATTAAAAAGAGGACCTAATATAATATATACTTTTACATTAGATAAGTTGAAAATTTGTCATTTAGGAGACTTAGGACATATCCCCTTAGATTTGATTTCTACTAAATTAGAAAATATAGATATTTTGCTTGTTCCAATAGGAGGACACTTCACTTTAAATGGTAGTGAAGGGGCTAAAATAAGTAAATTGATTTCTCCAAAATATATAATACCCATTCATTATAAAACTTTTAAATCTATGCTTTATTTAGATGATCCTAAAAATTTTTTAATATCTATGGATAATGTTGAAAAAATAAACTCTAATGCATTAACTAGTGATAATTTAAAACTTTATAAAGAAAACTCTGTTTTATTATTATCACCACCTTGAGTATGATTTTATATAAAAAAAAAGATCGTCTATAGACGATCTTTTCTACTATTCTTGAACTGGAGCACCAACTGGGCAAACATTAGCACAGTTACCGCAATCGATACAAGTATCTGCATCAATAACGTAGTATGCATCTCCTTGGCTTATAGCATCAACTGGACATTCTCCAGCACATGCTCCACAGCTTACACATGAATCATTAATTACAAATGCCATTAAAAAACACCTCCTAAAATTGTATGATAATTAACCATCTACAATTTTATCATGTATTTTAATGTTTTAAAAGTATTTTGTGATAAAAGTGTCAATTTCATAATCTATTATATGGGCAATTTATGAAATTTTTCCCCATATTTCTCTAATTTTCTTCTTTAATCAACTCTTTTATCAATTTTTTATCCTCTTCAGATTCAATTTCTAATTTTATATCTGAATTATCTATTGATCCTTCATAACTTCCAGATATTAATCTAACATCCTCTATTTTATATATATCAATTACTTCTTCGTCTCCACGTTTTAATTTCACTTTTACACTTTCTTTTACTGTTAAATTACCTATTACTTCACCTTTTCCATCAATAGTTTCAACTATCGATCCAACTTTAGGAAGTCTTCTTCTAATATCTTCATAAGTGCTTTGTTCATAATTTAAGCAACACATAAGTCTTCCACATATACCTGATATTTTAGTTGGATTTAAAGAAAGGTTTTGTTCTTTAGCCATTTTAATAGATACGGATGCAAAGTCTCCTAAAAAAGTGGAACAACACATTGGTCTTCCACAAGGTCCTAGACCGCCTATCATTTTAGCTTCATCTCTTACACCGATTTGTCTTAATTCTATTCTAGTTTTAAATATAGTAGCTAAATCTTTAACTAATTCTCTAAAATCCACTCTTCCATCGGCTGTAAAATAGAATATAACTTTATGATTATCAAATGTATATTCTACATCTATTAATTTCATTTTCAGTCCATGTTCTTGTATCTTTTTTAAACATATTTCTAAAGCTTCATTTTCTCTGCTCTTATTATCCTTATGTTTTTGAATATCTTTTTCATCAGCTATTCTTATAACTTCTTTTAAAGGTGATACTATTTCATCTTCTGATATCTCTTTTATTCCTATGACACATTGGCCAAATTCTATTCCTCTAGCAGTTTCAACTATTACATAATTTTCTTTTTTAACAGCAAAGTTTACTGGATCAAAATAATAAATTTTTCCCGCTTTTTTAAACCTTACTCCAATAACTTTTATCATCAATTATACCTCCGCAAATCCCATAAGCAATACTGTTATGGTCATTGAATAATTAGTGTTATTATTTAAACTAATTCTTGCTTCTTTTATGTATTCTAACATAGAATTAAGCTTTTTATAAGACATTCTCATTGATATGTCTCTTATTTCTTTAAGTTTATCAAAATTTACAACTAAATCATTAGAATCTAATTCCTTTAAAAACATAATATCTCTTATATATGAAATTAATATATTTAAAACTTCACTTTGTTTATCTTTATAAGTAGCTAATACCTCTTTATATTTTAAAACAAAATTGTCTTTATTATTTTCTAAATCACATAATAATTCTAATAATATATTTCTTAAATCATTTAATTTATCATCTTCTATAAATTTTTCAACTTTTCCTGGAATACCTTGACTATATGCTAAAGCTGCTTTTTTATTTTCTATGCTTATTTCGGAATATTTATACTCTATATACTTATTAATATCTTCTTTAGATAATGGTGTTAACTTATAGGTTTGACAACGTGATTTTATAGTATCTAAAATTAATTCCAGTGATTCACTAAGAAGTATTAAATGCACTCCCACAGGAGGCTCTTCTATAGTTTTTAACAATGCATTTTGGGCTTGAATAGTCATCTTTTCACACTTATGAAGTATTAAAACTTTTTTATCACTTTCAAAAGGTTTCTTAGATACTTCCTCTATAATATTTCTTATATCATCTACTCCAAATGAAGAAGATAAAGGGTAATAATTTATAATATCTACAAATTCCTTATCACCCTTTAATCCTAATATACCATTTGCAAGATAATTTGCAACTAAACTTTTTCCAATCCCATCATCACCAATAATTAAATTAGCATGAGAAAAAGTATTACTTCTTTTCCTTAGATTAAATCCATTAATAATTCTTTCATGACCAATAATTTCTCTCAATGCTATTCTCCTTATATTTTTATAAATTTATCAACATCTACAACAAATATAGTTGCACCACCTACAGTAATTTGCATAGGGCATTGTTGAACATATCCACCCTCATTACTACTTAAAGGTGTTGGGGCTATTACTGTTTCTTTTCTTTTTTTACATATTTCTTTAATTACATCCAGTGCTTGGTCAATCTTCTCTTCTTCCACTCCAACCATTAAAGTAGTGTTACCTGCTTTTAAAAATCCACCCGTAGTAGCTAGTTTAGTTACTCTAAAATCATTGTCTGTTAATGAATCTAACACATCTATTGCATCTTCATCTTGTACTATAGCAATAACTAATTTCATTTACTATCCACCTCTAATTCATATTATTCTTGATATCATTTTACCATAAATATGTACTTAGATTATATAAATAAATATTTCTATTTTTAATTTATAAAATATTAATTTAAATTACTATATATATTTTTTAACCTTTTTATAAATTTCTTCATGAATTTCTTCTATTGTCTTTAATTTATCTCCGTCATTACATTTTATTTTATTCCAATTATATCTATCTGCTATTTCTAAAGAATTATAATAAGATTTAGCTAAATAATCTTTATTATTTTCATGTATGTCTTTTTCTTTCTCACCTGTAAATTTATTATTTCTATCTTTCATTAATTTTTGACTTATTTCAGGTAGAACATCTAAAAACATTACACAGTCTGGAATAGGAAGTTTATATAAATTAAATTCTAAATCATATAACCAATTCAAGTACTTGTTCTTTTCCTTATCATCCATTTTCACTGCTTGATGTACCATGTTAGATGTTGTATATCTATCAGAGATAATTATTCCACCATTATTATAAAATTCTTTCCATTCTATATTATATGAAGCAAATCTATCAATAGCAAAAAATGTTGATGCTACATATGCATTTACATCCTCAGGTTTGCTTCCAAATTCACCACTCAAATACATTTTAACTGGCATACAAGCCGGACTATCATAATTAGGATATGTTACTTTTCTTATATTATATCCTTCTCCTAATAATCTCTCATATAATTTCTTAGCTTGAGTTGCCTTCCCTGAAGCATCTGATCCGCTCTCTATTATAATTAATTTACCTTTTGTCATAATGAATTTCCCCCATAATAATTAATTTCTTAATTTCTATATAAACTCTAAATTGAAAATTATATTTTGATGTAATTTTCTAAAATCTTTCCAAAATAAAAATAGCTATATAATTAAATATAGCTATTAATAAATCTTAATAAAGTAAAAATCTAATTTTATTTTTTAAATAAAATATTTTTAACTTTTTCTTTAAAGTAATGATATTTAGGATTTACAACGCTAATATTTGTAAGTTCACATTCACAATTAGAACATATTTTTTCTCCTTTTAATATTATACCACTACCTTCTTTTTTGCCACATAAAAAACATACTTTATTCTCCAAAATTCTTTACCCCCTAATATATCTTTTAGCTTAATTATTTCCATATATAATTTTTTTAATCTTAAATATGCTTATATATTTTTCTTTTAATTTTAATAAACAAATATTTTTTTTATAATTGGAAAAAATAATATCAAATAATAATTTGGAGGGTTGTATTATGAAGCAAGAAATAATTTCATTTCTGTCAACTTGTGATAAAGAACTTAATGATTTAAGTTCTTATTTATATAATAATCCTGAAGAAAGTTATACTGAAATTAAATCTGCAAAATATATTTGTAATTTACTAAATAAGCATAATTTTAAGGTTAATGAAGATTTTTTAGATATATCTAATTCTTTTATGTGTAGAAAAGGTAATGGCTATCCTAAAATATGTTTTTTAAGCGAATATGATGCTGTTAAAGATTATGGACATCTCACAGGACATAATGCTTTAAGTACAATATCAATAGGAGCTGCATTAGCATTAGGTAGTGTCATAAATAAAATAGGTGGCTCTGTTATCGTAATAGGTTGTCCAGGCGAATACTTAGGTGGAACTAAAGCTGTTATGACTAGACAAGGTGTTTTTGATGATATAGATGTAGTAATGCTTGCTCATCCTGATGTATTGACAAATGAAAGTGGAACATCTTCAGCAATAATTCCATTAAGCATACAATATAAAGGAAAAGATGGCTTAACTTTTTTAAATCAAAATACTTATACCGCACTAGATGCAGTATTATTAAATTTAAACATATTAAATTCTCTTAAAAAAGGATTTCCTAAAGATTTAGAAATAAATTCAATTTTATCTAAAGGAGGATATACTCCTTTACTATTACCTGCTGAAGCAGAATCTAAATTTTATATTAGAAGTAACGATTATAAAACCGCTGAATGGGCTGATAATAAGCTTAGAACTATAGCAAAATATATTTCTGAATTAACAAATTTAGAATATACCACTTCTTTATATGAACCATCAAATAAAGAATTAATAACTAATAGAACTCTTAATAGATTATTTAGTCACAATCTAAAAGAAAATGGAATAATAGATATTGGAAAGCCACGTGATATATATGCAGGATTAAGTTTAGGTGATGTTAGTCATAAAGTTCCTTGCATACATCCTTATATCTGCATAACCGATGATCCTAACATTAAATATGGAACAAAAGATTTTGCTAAAGCTACTCAGTCAGAATTTGCACTTAAGCAATGTAAAAATGCAGCATTAGCACTGGCATTTACAGGAATGGATTTAATTCAAAATGAAAATCTTCTTAATGAAGTAAAAAATGATTTCTTTAATAATAAAAATATATAAATAAAGGTACTCTAACAGAGTACCTTTATTTATATATTAAACACATTTATTTCTTGTAAATTAAATATTAAGATTTAATCTTCTTATAAGTTTATCACTTGGATTAAAGCTAAATTTATAATAAACATTCTCTCTTTTGTATACACAACAATATTTCTTCGTATTAATTATTCCACAAGAATAATTGCCCTTACTCTTTACAATATATTCTTTAGTTATGTAATTACTTTTCCCGATATACACGATATCAGCTAAATTTATACTTTCTAAGTTTTTTTCATTATTATGAAAAATTTTATTAATAATAAGCTTGTTCGCTATGATCGAATACTTATATGATATTCTGCATTTCATTATCTCAAAGAATATTATACTTAAAGTTAAAAATACAATGGTCATATTATAGAACTTAACGAGCATTATATTTTTTATACCTAAAACACTTATTCCTTGATATAAATACAACATTGCTGTAATTATAAGTAATACTATCGCTATAACAGGTGCCTTCTTTCTTATGACTACCTCTTTATGCATTAATATTTTCCCCCATACTTTAAATATTTAAAATAACATTATGATTATACTAAGCTTTTCAATATAAAGCTATATTTAAATAACGCTATATTCCTTTATATTCTCTATAAATATTAGAATACTATTAATTGTGGGTTTTTAATTACATGTTTTCTATGTTTTAATACGATTTTCAAATTTTAATAGCTACTTTCTCTTTTTAATTTATTATTATAGTATATTCGTAATATCTTTATTATAATAGTATAATAGTATAATAATATATTTGGAGGTGATTTTATTGATTCAAATTTATAAAAGTCAGAGTGAATTCGATTCAAGTTTAAAACCTATTGATAATATTGAAAATGGTTGTTGGATAAACATAGTAGCTCCATCTGAAGAAGAACTAATTCTTGTATCAAAGAAAACTGGAATTTCCATTGATTTCTTAAAAGCAGCACTAGATGATGAAGAAACATCCAGAATTGATATTGAGGATGATGCTATATTAGTTATAGTCGATATACCATTCACAGAAATGGAAGAAAATTCTTTAACATATGACACTTATCCATTAGCTATAATACATACTAACAAACTGTTAGTTACTATATGTTTAAAAAACAGTAAAATTATAACTGACTTTGCTAATGCTAGAATAAAATCATTTTTTACATTTAAAAAATCGAGATTTATATTACAGATATTAAATAGAATATCTACTTATTACTTACTTTACTTAAGACAAATAGATAAAAAAAGTTTAATGATTGAAAAAAGATTACATAAGTCTATGAAAAATAGAGAACTTATTCAACTTCATTCATTAGAAAAATCTCTTGTATATTTCTCAACTTCATTAAAAGCTAATGAGATAACATTAGAAAAAATGTTAAAGTTAGAAATGATGCAAAAATATGAGGAAGATAAAGATGTTTTAGAAGATGTTATCATTGAAAATAAGCAAGCTATAGAAATGACAGAAATATATAGCAATATTTTGGCTAGTACAATGGACTTCTTTGCTTCAGTTATATCAAATAACTTAAATATAGTTATGAAGGTATTAGCGTCTGTAACTATACTTATGGCAATTCCTACTATTATAAGTGGAATATTTGGTATGAATGTTATGTTACCTTTATCCGATGATAATCCTCATGCATTCTCAATAGTTATGATGTTAACATTCGGAATATGTTTCATAGTAGCATTTATTTTATATAAAAAAGATATGTTTAATTAAGATAAATCCTATATTTATAGACATTTTTTATTGCCTATTTAGTATAGGTTCTTTTTTATCTATATTATTCTTAAAGTATAGTTAACACAATATACTAATTCCCATTCTATATAGTCTCTTTTTTATAATCTAAATATTTTTCTATAAATTATCCACATAAAAATATATTTTATATACATTTTGTAAGTAAATTGTTGATAACTTTGTTTATAATTTTATTTTTGTGGATAATTTTTTTGTTTTTTATTTTTTAAGCGCAAAAAAAACCTTGAATCAAATAATTCAAGGTTTTAATGGAGGCGCCACCCAGATTTGAACTGGGGATAAAGGTTTTGCAGACCTCTGCCTTACCACTTGGCTATAGCGCCATGGTGGCTCGAACTGGAATCGAACCAGTGACACGAGGATTTTCAGTCCTCTGCTCTACCGACTGAGCTATCGAGCCATTCATACCTGGCAACGTCCTAATCTCCCACACAGTCTCCCGTGCAGTACCTTCGGCGCTATGGATCTTAACTTTCCTGTTCGGAATGG
>NZ_JAVJAN010000042.1:0-27898 GCF_031344075.1 Clostridium aquiflavi | reverse complement strand
AGCTTTATTTTAGTGTTCTTAAAGTAAATTCCTCTGTCCATGAGCTTTATACTACAATATCAACACTGTTTTAAAACATAGCCATTTTTTAAAATTAAAACCCTATAACTAAAAAATATAGCTTAATTTCAATAAATTTTCTTATTATATTCTCTATTTTCTTGCACATTCTTTTGATTTTTCTAGCAAAATATCTATTCCATGCTTTATATCATTTAACACAAAATCCAATGCTTCCTTGCATGCTTTTGGACTTCCTGGCAAATTAACTATTAACGTTTTCCCTCTAATTCCAGAAATAGCTCTTGATAACATTGCTCTTTTAGTTATTTGAAGACTATAATATCTTATTGCTTCACATATCCCTGGTGCTTCTCTTTCAATAACTATCTTAGTTGCCTCTGGAGTTATATCTCTTGGAGAAAATCCAGTACCCCCTGTACTTAAAATAAGATTAACATTAAGTTCATCACTCATATACATAAATTCTTTTGACAACATCTCCTTATCATCAGGAAGAATTATTTGCCTTACAACTTCAAAATCATTATTTTCCACTATTTCTTTTATTACTGCTCCACTTTTATCTTCTCTTTCGCCTACATATCCTTTATCACTACTTGTAATAATTCCAACTGTATACATTAATCAAAACCTCCCAAATATCTATTACAAAAGATTTTTAGTAATATCCCCCTATTCTAACTAATTAACCATTATAAAAATTATATCATAACAAAATACATAATTACCAAATATTTAATTATAAAATCTTAATAGAATTCATTGTTATAAGTCTTTTTTTAAATATATCTATATTTTAAAATTAACTGCCTATTATATAATAGTATTCTTAATAAAGATAAGCTAAAGAATTTAGTTTTAACTCTTTAGCTTATCTTTATCTATGACTATGTTTTAGGTGAATGTTGATATTGTAGTATAAGGACGAACTGGCATTGGAATTTGCTTTATACTACAATATCGACACAGTTTTAAAGCATAGTCTAATTTACTTATATAAAACTTATTTTAATCAACAGATATATAAATATGAATTTCTGCATTTTCCATATCACAATTTTGATATTCCTCAAAATCACATCTATAATTTCTATTTAATTTCATATTCCATAACTCTTGCCAAAAGTTATTAACTGCTTGTTGCACTTGTCCATGAACAATAAATTTAGCATATTTTCCAGCTGGAATAACTTTTACTATAGTGTTTTCACCTATATTTTCTGCATCACTAACTTCACACCCTACCGTAACACTATACTCGCTATTAACATCACTTTCATAATCAGAGTAAATACCTATTGCTTTATCATTTGATTTATTTTTAATAGTATTATATACTCCACCTTCATAAAGATTTTGCCACAGTGATCCTATTATCTGTGTCATATTATCATCACAATTTTTTGTCCTAGCAGTTACCCCTACTACTTTCTTTTCTTTTAAATTTACAACCTCATAATTCATATTTGATTACCTCTCTTTCTTTGATAATCAAATATTAACAAACATAACTTGACATCTATGTGTCATATTATAAATATTTTTTTATAATTTCTTCTACTTTTTTCTTAAGCTCTTCTCTCATCTCTAAAGGTTTAAGTATCTCAAGGCTATTTCCAAAACCAAGAAAATAATCATATAACCATTTAGTTTTTGGAACACTTACTATAATATAAAATTCATCATTTTCTAAAGTAATTTTTCCATTTTTAAATTCATCATAAACCCTTGAAGCCATGGAAATATGTACTTTAAGCTTCACTTCAATTAATTCTTCCTTTGGTGACATATCATAACTAATATTTAATGGTGGTGTATTTACAAAGGTATCTTTTAAAATTTCTATTTTTTCTATTCTTGTTAATTTAAAAAATCGCATATCTTTTCTTTTTCTGCAATATCCATAAATATACCAATTATATCCTTTGAATATCAATTTATATGGTTCTATAATACGCTCTGACCTCTCACCTTTATTGCTAAAATAAGAAATATATACTGCCTTTGAATTAATAATACTATCTTTAATAATTTCAAAATTTTCTTTATCCTCTTCACTTTGCTCCCAACCTGAAAAATCAATCTCTATCCAATCAATTGCATCCTTCCTAAATAAACTTCTTAGTTTTAAAAAAGAATCATCTACATTTATCTGTCCTGTAGCATTTACACTTTGTAATGCCATAAGTACTTGTTTCTGCTCACTATCAGACAATATGGTTTTATCTATAGAATAATTGTCTAAAATAGAAAGCCCTCCACCTTTACCCTGAGCTGAACAAATTGGTATACCATTTGTAGATAATATCTCAATATCTCTGTATATAGTTCTAACAGATACATTAAATTGTTCTGCTAATTCGGCAGCAGTAACACTCTTTTTGCTAACTAATATATTTACAATAGAAAATAATCTATCTATTTTCATTTAATTTCCTCACTAAAAAATATATCTATTTATACAAATTATACCATTCAAATTCATAATGTTATACAGACTATTTTCTATATTACTTTAATTTTTATTGTGAATTGTGTAATAATAAAAAAACGTCTAATTGTGAACTATCACTTGTCTACTTGACAAGTGATAGTTCACAACTAGACACTTACAAAAATTATTCAAATATATCAGTTAAATTTATTTTTAAATCTGAAAATACAGTTGAACTATATTCATCACTATTCTTATATACATTAACTATCTGATATGCCCCATCTATTAATGCATGTTGGACAATAAAACCAGTTTGTTCTACAAGGTTATATTCTAATACTCCAAACCTTTCATAAGTATCATATTTTCTCCCCTTATCAAATTTAGCAGTTGATTTTGATAATATCTCAAATATTACTTTTGGAGTGGAAGTAAAGCTTTCACCTTTTTTAGTTGCATCTTCACACATAATAAAAATATCTGGTTTATATTTTCTAATATCATCTTTATAATTAAAGATTACCTCTATTTGTTCATCATAAGCTTGGCATTTTGAACCTTTTAAATATATTGAAAGTTCGGTTAAAATATTTCGTTTAATTTGATTATGTTTTATTGATGTTGTTGAACTTAAGAATATTAAACCATTGTCATACTCTGCTTTTCCATCATAATGAGCCTGAATATCTTCGAATTCTTCTTCACTATAATTATTTACATAGTCATAATTCACAAAATAACCTCCTTATTAGATAGCCTCTTCATTGTAGACTATTTCAAATGTACACTTATTTCTTACATTTTTAAATAAATTAAAAGTACATATAAATTTTAATATTTTACCATTATATTTTTTGCTTTATATCCATTTTATCATTTGTTTAATTTACTACCATAATTATATTAAATTCTTCACTCATTATCAATGAAATCTAATTTATCATAGATACTATTTAATCATATCTCTTTAATTTTTATAATAAATTGTGTAATAATAAATATATAAATACAGTTTGGAGATGATTTTTATGAGTATTGAAATAGATAAATTATCAGATATTTTAAAAAACAGTAATAACATAGTCTTCTTTGGTGGTGCAGGAATGTCAACCGAATCTGGAATACCTGATTTTAGAAGTGCTAATGGTTTGTTTAATAAAAAACTTAATGTAACTTTTACACCTGAGCAATTAGTATCTCATAGTTTTTATATTAGACATCCTGAAGAATTTTTTAACTTCTATAAAGCTAAACTTATATACCCAGATGCTAAGCCAAATAGTGGACATATAGCTTTAGCTAAACTCGAAGAAATGGGGAAACTTAAAGCTATTGTTACTCAAAACATAGATGGACTTCATCAAGCTGCTGGTTCTAAAAATGTTTTTGAACTACATGGATCTGTTCACAGAAATTATTGCACTAATTGTAATGCATTTTATGATTCAGATTTTATTTTAGAATCAAAAGGAGTACCTACTTGTACAAAGTGTGGAGGAACTGTTAAACCAGATGTTGTTCTTTATGAAGAAGGATTAGATGATAATACTATCACAGGTGCAATTAAAGCAATATCTAAAGCTGATACCTTAATTATAGGAGGTACTTCATTAGTTGTTTATCCAGCAGCTGGATTAATTGATTACTTTAGAGGCAAAAACCTTATTCTTATAAATAAAAGTTCTACTTCAGCTGACTCAAAGGCTAATCTAATTATTAATGATTCTGTTGGAAAAGTTTTAAATGAAGCTGTAAATAATTTATAATTAAGAAGCTATCTATAACCAATAGATAGCTTATCTAAATTTTAATTGTTATTCTTTTCCATACAAATCTGTATATTTTCAAAAAAAGAATTTTTAATTTCATCATAATCCTTAAAATCTATGCTAGGTAAATTAAATTTTTGAATAAAGAAATCTACTAACTCAGTAAATTTTTTTTCATCATTTAATAAAAAACCTTTTATATTTTTATTAAATATTCCTTTTATATCCTCAAATTTTTGTGGTGGCATAACTAAGGGTACTACATTCTTTGATTTTACCCAAGCTGCTCCCATCTCACATAAACATGCAGGACTTTCAAAAAACCTTTTTGTAAAAAGAAATAACACTATTATATTATCATCAAATTTATTTCGTATTTGTTCAAAAATGTCTTCTCCAATACTAACACCTCTATTATTGGCAGAACTACAAAAAATTTTTCCATCCTTTATATTCTTACTTATACCTAAAGCTTCCAGTAATTTAATTATAGCTTCTGCTAATTTATCATCTTTTTCATTATGACTTATAAATACTGATAATTCTTTACTTCTAATTTTTTTACTTTCAGTATTTTTAATATCTTGATTTGTTTGAATATGTATAACATTATCTTTATTGAAATATTCAACATCCATTGCATTTTCTTTATTTTTTTTACTATTCTGGCCGAAGTATTTATCTTTGTAATTTACCGATGTAGAAATTTCTTCTATTTTATTATTCTTTTCAATTAAATCATAATATACCTCAATATCTTTGACTGAACCATCTGATATCTTAAAACTAGTTCCACAAATATCGCATTCATATTTCTCATTCATTTGAGAACTATCTATATAAAACTCCTCTTCACATTCTTTATTAGGACATTTTCCTGTAAACACTCTTAGTGCATGTCCCCTATTTACCAATATACTTAAAAAATCATCTGCTTCTTCCTCACTTATACTTAATTCCTTGCATAAAATTCGAGGTTGAATACATGATAATTCCCCATCAATTTTGCTAATCTTCCATTTATTAAAATCAACTTCTATTTTCTTCAAATTTTCTAATTGCATATTCTACATCCTCCCTTGAAACTTTTCTATAAAAATGTATTTCAACACATTCATCTCTAGTTGCATCATAATATAATGATATGTCTTCTTTATTCCAAAGAACTCTTATTTTTTGTATGTATCTACTCTTTTTTAATGTTTGTCTTAAATTTAAATATGCTTCTGAGTCTAATAAAGTTTCTTTTCTTCTTCTTGTTTTTAAGACTGCCTTTACTGCTGTTTTATCCCTAAACTTAATATATGATATTAATCCTTCAATTTGTTTATTATCAATCAAGCATAGAGGCACAATCATATTTTCTATTATATTTCTTATTTGAAATGTTAACTCATCAAAACATTGTAATTTTTGTTCTTCAACACTTAGCTTATTTTTTATTTTATTTTTAGTAATAATTGCAAGTTTATTAATATCATCATCAATATCTTCCATACCTAACTTACTTATTTTTTCTATTACTTCATTCAATAATTTATTACACATATTATATAAAATTTCTTGATTACCTGACTTATCCTCAATATTTGATAAATTGAATATTTGCAAAAATTTCTTTGCTAATTTATTAGCAATATTTTCTCCTTTGTAATTTGGATCTTTTATATAATCTTTAACTAGAGATTTTATTATAAGATAGTTATTTTCAAAATCTATATCTATTGGAAAATAGCTGTTTTCAAATTTATCAATATTTCTATCTCGATACTTAACTTTCTTTACAACTATAACTCTAAGTTTTAAAATTTTTTTCTTATTTTCTTTTAAGATTTTAATATATCCTATATCTTCATTTTCTCCCTTTTCATAAAGATAATATGTTGAAGCAAGTTCATTATACTCTAAAGTAGAAACTCTATAATTTCTACTTAGTATATCTAATACCCCTTTTAAACTATTATCAAAATTAAAAGATTCTTTAAATTTATAGTAAAATACTTGCTTGTGTTTTCCATATGATAATTTATTAGGTAAAAATTTATTTAGATCTTCTTTTTTTATTTCCCCGCTTATGACTTTATCATTAATAAAGTCAACAATCTTTTTTTGTGGATAATACTTACTTGCTAAATATTGTCCTCTTAATTTAAGATTAGTTAACAATTTATCGAAATCACCACTATATATATTAACTGCTATTGTATTATCAAACAAATAAATATCCTCTGTTCTTGCTTTGTTATTTTGCATTATAATCCTCTCCTAAAGCATATTTGTACAAGTACATTTTATCATTTTTTCAAGTATATGTTAATAAAATATTATTTTTTTACATAATTTTTAATTAAGCTCTAAAAGTACTAGTATAGATTTTTATTAATATACAAAACATTATATTCTTACAATAAATAAAGAAGTAGTATACTAATTAGTATTACTACTTCTTTATTTATCCAATTCTATATTTAGAATATTTATCATTCATTTTTCCTAGCATATATCCATCTACATCTTTTGAATTCTTATTAATGACGGATACCTCTACACCAACTGATTTTAATAGTTTAATTTTTTCTTTGGTTTCCTTACTAACAAAATATCTTTTATTAAAAAACCTTTCAATCAATTTTTTCACAGTATCACGCTCCTTTTGATTCATTCTTTTCCTTAATATCATTATATACTAAATTTAACTCATTGGTTAAAACATCATAAAATTTTTCCCCTATATTATCCAAATATTTTGTATAATCATTTTCATGTGTTACCTCTTGTCCTATAGCTATTACAAAAATATATGGTATTCTACCTTTTTCAAATTCTATACATCTTGTTATATAAAATCTATCTTTATTTTTATTCCTCTGATTTCTAAATTTAAAAAATTCTTTCTCTATTATTCCTTTTAAAAATCCATCTCTTTTTTTATTTCTTATTCTTTCCTGATAATCACTTTTTATACTTTTTATTTCTACATGATCTTGTCCAAACATATAAAGTAAGCTAAAACAAAGGCAACAGTAATCAAATATTACAGAATCTGTTACATCGTTCTTCTCTTTCTTATTTATGCGTTCCGTTAACTCAGCTATATATTTTATGCACTCTTCTTTATATTAGACATCCTGAAGAATTTTTTAACTTCTATAAAGCTAAACTTATATATCCAGATGCTAAACCAAATAGCGGACATATAGCACTCGCTAAACTCGAAGAAATGGGCAAACTTAAAGCTATTGTTACTCAAAATATAGATGGTCTTCATCAAGCTGCTGGTTCTAAAAATGTTTTCGAACTACATGGATCTGTTCACAGAAATTATTGCACTAATTGTAATGCATTTTATGATTCAGATTTTATATTAGAATCAAAAGGAATTCCTACTTGCACAAAGTGTGAAGGAAGTGTTAAACCAGATGTTGTTCTTTATGAGGAAGGATTAGATGATAATACTATCACAGGTGCAATTAAAGCAATATCTAAAGCTGATACCTTAATTATAGGAGGGACTTCATTAATTGTTTATCCAGCAGCTGGATTAATTGATTATTTTAGAGGTAAAAACCTTGTTCTTATAAATAAAAGTTCTACTTCAGCTGACTCAAAGGCTAATCTAGTTATTAATGATTCTGTTGGAAAAGTTTTAAGTGAAGCAGTTAATAATTTAGCTCTATTTTAAATGTGTGTTGATATATGCAATAGGTGAAGTGGCATTGTAATTGGACTTTTAGAACCCTTAATGAGTATTGTCACATTTACTGCTTGTCTCAATTTTATATTGGGAACAAGCTAAAATGGGACTATACTCATTTTAGTGTTCATAAGTTCAATTATTCCGTCCACTTTGCTTATGCATATATCAACACTCTGCTAAAACAGAGCCTATAATTTAAAATTTATCTTTATTCTAAACAATAAAATTAAATTCATTAATTTTAATTGTTTGTATATATGAATTGCCTATTCACATATATCCTTCAATTATTTTAATTACTACTTCTTCATTAAACTCAATTCCTTTTAAGCATTCTTGAATTTTGTTTAAATCTACTAACATAAGTGAATCAGTGAATATCTTACAATCTTCTATGATACCATTAACAATATCTAAATTAATTTCAACATTTCCAATAGAAAATTTTCTTTCTAAAGTTATATTGTAATTAGGACTTTCTCCAAAATTCCACTTTCTATCATTATATTTTTGAAAATGACTTGGAATGTAATCTTTTTTGCTATATTCTTTTATATTTGCAAATTCTCCATATACATTTAGAAATCCATTAATTAAAGCTTCCTTAACAATATTAGAATCAATTTTTTTATCTAAATCCTTAAGATTAACAACTCTACTTCTAACAGACTTTATTCCCTTAGATTGTAATTTTAATTTAGATGGATTTAATGCTTTAGAAAGTTCATTTAAATTTATATCGATCATTATAGTTCCATGATGAAAATAGTTTCCATCTTCTGAATAAAATGCATGACCAGAAAATTTCTTATTATCTATAAGTAAATCATTTCTTCCTGATACTTCTGCAACCAATCCTAATCTTTTAATTCCATCGATTATTACTTTAAGCTGCTTTTCTAAATTCACATCTACCTCTTTAGTTAAAAAAGTAAAATTAAGATTTCCAAGATCATGAAAAACTGTTCCTCCACCAGATATTCTCCTAACTAATGTAATATTGTTTTCTTTCATATAATCTAAATTACATTCAGAATATGGGTTTTGATTTCTCCCTATAACTACAGTTCTATCATTTTGCCAAAGATATAATATATTTTCATTATCTTTCAAATTTCTAAGTAGTTCTTCTTCTAAAGCTAAGTTATAAGCTGGATCTACCTCTTTTGAAATGATAACTTTATTCATGATTGTGTATAGCTCCTATAGATAGTCCTAAGGCACTTTCATGTATTACTTCACCTGTAGTTGGATGTGCAAATATAGTTTCACAAATTTTCTCTTCACTAATATTATTCTTAATAATTAAAGTTAATGTGCTAATTAATGAAGATGCATCTGCTCCAATAATAGATGCTCCAACTATTTTATTATTATTAATATCTTTAATTATTTTTATAAATCCTTTTTCTTCTCCCATAGTTAAAGCCTTACCATTAGCTGAATAAGGGAATTTACTTATCTTAATATTTAGTTCCTCTTTTAAACACTTATCTTCATTCATTCCAACTGATGCTATTTCTGGCACTGTGAAAATTACATTTGGTACATGATCATAGCTCATTTCTTTATTTTGACCTAATATATTATCAACAGCTAGCATTCCTTGATGTGAAGCAACATGAGCTAATTGCATTATATTATTAACATCTCCTATAGCATACACACCTTCAACATTTGTTTCTAAATTAGAATTAACTTTAATTCCTCTTCTATTATCATTTAATTCAAGATTTATATTTTCAACATTTAATCCATCAATATTAGGCTCTCTTCCTATTGCTACAAGTACATTTTCTGATACTAATAATTTTTCTTCTTCATCTTTTTCAAAAGATACAATAGCATGGCCATCTTCAGATTTTTTAATCTCTGTAACTTTTGAGCTTGTATAGACATTAATTCCTTTATCAGTTGCAATGTCTTTTATCTCTTCAGAAATATCTTTATCCATCATTAGCAATAATCTATCTGCATATTCAACTACATTTACCTTTACTCCAAAGTTAGAGTAAATGAATGCAAATTCCATACCTATAACTCCACCACCAATTATTGTTATAGACTCAGGTAATTTTTCATTGCTTAATGCAGTAGTACTATTTAAAACAAATGGCATATTAATTCCTTTAATATTAATATTTGAAATTTTAGATCCAGTTGCTATAATTATATCTTTAGAATCTACTGTATACTCATCTTTACCCTTTTTTACAATAATATTTTTATTATCTAAAAATGAAGCTTCTCCTTTTATAACTCTTACGCCATTTGCTTCTAGAAGATACTCTATTCCATTAACAAGTCTTCCTTTAACATCATCTTTTCTTTTTACTACTTTTTTCATATCAACTTGTATATTATCAATAGTAAATCCAAACTCTTCACTGTTTAATGCATTATGAAATACTTCAGATGATTTTACAAATGCTTTTGTTGGAATACATCCTACATTTAAACAAGTGCCACCAAGATTTTCTTTCTCGATAATAACAGTATTTAATCCTTTTTTAGCTGCATAAATAGCTGCAACATATCCTCCTGGACCTCCCCCTATTATTGTTAAATCAGCTGTAACATTTTCTTTTTTTCCCTTAAGCATAGAACCAAAATAATCAACCTTAGGAGTATTACTATTACTACTTATATTTTCTCCAGTTGCTAGAAATAATATTTGTCCAATCTCAACTTCGTTACCTTCAGATACTTTTATTTCATCTATTTTAAAATCAAAATTTGCTTTAAAAGGTGTATTTCCTTTGCTTGTTTCTAATTGCATTAATACCTGCCCTTTTTTTACTTGCTCTCCTTCAGTCACACTAATTTTTCCTACTTTAGCAGACTTATTATGTCCAGATAATGTTTCTAATCTTATATCCATCTTAAATTCTCCTTCTATGTAAAAAGGTTGTCATAAAATCAATTAGATGTTATGAACAACCCATATATTTTTATTTATATACAATTACTACTTATTTAAAATCTTTTTCAAATTCATCAATTGAATCTTTTAATAATGTTACTGAATAAGCCATTGTTGGGCCTCCACCAAATGCAACTGAAACCATTGCTGCTTCCATTATTTCTTCTCTAGTAGCTCCTGCTTCTAAAGCTTTAAAAGCATGGAATACTATACAATATTCGCATCTGTTATATGTAGCTATACCAACACTAATTAATTCTTTTGTCTTATTACTAATAGCTCCATCTCCATAGTTTGTACCAAGAAGATTCATAAATGCTTCAACATTAGCACCATTAGTTTCTCCTAGCGTATTTAACCCATTCATAAAATCATTTAACATTCCTCTAACATCTTTTTTCATAATAAAAACCTCCATATAATTCTATTCTCTAAATTACTTTACATAGCAATACTTAGCATAGCAAGTATCTTTGTATAAAAAATACCACATCAAAGTGGTATTGTCAACATTTACATACATTATTTATCATTTTTTCTAAAACATTTTTAAAAATATTTAGTTCATCTTCTGATATACCATTAACTGCATCCCTCTGAAATTCTTCTCCCAATGGAATAAGTTCTTCTCTTAACTTTTTTCCCTTATCAGATAAAAATATTCTAGTTACTCTTCTATCTTTAATTTCTTTTCTTCTTTCAACTAAATCATCTTTTTCCATACGATCTATAAGTCTTACCATAGAAGATTCTTTAACACTCATGTTATCAGAAAGCTCCTTCTGAAAAATACCATTAGTCTTACCTATATAATATAATGCTATCCATTGAACTCTAGTCATATCATGTTCCTGAAGCCTTCTGTTAAATTCATCTGAAAGTATTTTAGCCCCTTTATTAGTTATGAAACCAATGCAATCATCTAAATTATACATTTCCCCACATCCTTTGATTTTCTTCAATTCTTTAATTATAGTATACTCCTTAGATTAAGAGCAACTAATTCTCCATAAAATTATTACTTCAACATATTATGATTCAACTTAATTATTAATGATTATGCTTGAAAAATTTTCAATTTAAGCAGTTAATAATCTATAAAAAATATAGGATATGTTTTCTAAAGTGAAAACATACCCTATATTTTTTAACTCTAATTTTATAAATCTTGAAATATGCAATAAGTAAAATTTCATCATTCAGTCTACTTGTTTATGCATATATCAACACTTTACTAAAATAGAACTATTTCGCAATTATTATTCCTTCTATTTTCTCAATACAGCCGCCGCAGCATGTACCTGCGTTAGTAGCTTCTTGTACTTCTTCTAAATTAGTAGCTCCATTGTTCATAGCATCTTTTATATCTTGTGCTGTAACTCCAACACATCCACATATTACTTCATTCATATCCATTTTTCTATTCCCCTTAACAATAATCTTTTGTATTACAAGAATAATTTCCTGTGAGTTAATTTTAATACATACTACACAAAATTTCAATAGTAAATATTATTAATTAATAATATTTATTTACTCGTTTTAAATGTGTGTTTATATATGCAATAGGTGAAAGTGGCATTGTAATTGAACTCAGTCCATTTTTACTTATGCATATATAAACACCTTGCTAAAACGTATCCTTAATTTTAAATATTCAATTCATATTTATACCTTTTAATTAAAATTAATTTTGGAATTTTTTCTATAGTAAATAAATATAATTTAAGTGATAGTTGTTATAGGAGATTTAATATGAAAATTTTATTATTCTTATTATTTATTATTGTTGTGTCGGGCTCTTTATTATTCTTAATATATAATTATGAAAACAAAATATCATCGGTAAAAAAACAATTAATCGCTAGTCAAGAGCAGTTTTATAAATTAAAAGCAGAGTATAATCAACTAAATTCTTTAAAAAACAATCCATTAATTATGTTTCTTGATTTAACAGAACATACTGGTTTATTAACTAAAGATTCTATTGTATATCTGTCTCCAAATGAATTAGCGCCAGTATTGCAAAAAATTGATATATCTATGGAAGTTTATATACTAGATAAAGCTTTATCCGATAAAATTGTATGGTATTATGTATCTCTTCCTATAGATACAAATATAAATTCAAGAGGTTGGGTAAAAGAAGATTCATTTTCTAATTTCTTAGATAAATCATCATATACAGATATCATTAAATGCTAAAAAATTCTGTTCTACATTTTAGTTAACATTACAAAGTAAAAAGGTGAAAGTTAAAAGTTATTTTTAAAATTCTAATACGAATTTTTTCCTTAACTTATTACTTTCACCTTTAAAATTTCAACTAAATTTCTATCTAACTATTTAATCAACTTAACATAATGGCAATACCCATATATATAAAATATATTATTATGGTTACTATTAATGGCCAATTCATTATTTTATCTTCTTTATTATAAGATATACCTTTATTAAAGTACTGATAATCAATAATCTCAGCCTCTTTATATTGAATTTGTTCATTAATTAAATTTTGTTTTCTTTTATCATTTATTCTCTTAAGTTTTTTAAGCATTAATACAATTAAAAATGTTGAAACCAACCCCATTATTACATAGCCTTTTAATAAATTCATCTTTTCAGCTAATGATAAAGCTTTGATTGAAATATCCTGAGCCGTTTCTTCAATTCCAAATTTATTTTGAAAAAATGTTAATAACTTTTGCATAACTACTGATGTTCCATTAATCATAAAATGGAATGTCATAGAAGCAAATATACTATTAGTCACTCTAACTAAATAAGCTAAAATTCCACCTAAAACAGCTGCATATAAAAATTGTTGACCATTTAAATGAAATATACCAAATAATAAGCCAATTATTATGCACGTTTTTAAATCACTTTTATCATCATATCCAGATTGAACTATACCTCTTAACGTTATTTCTTCTGTTATAGCAGGCATAACAGCCATTAAAAGTAACATTATTAAAAATGGTGTAGATGATATTTGGGATACAAAGTTTCCTATATCATTTTCAAAAAAGAA
The DNA here is from genome assembly GCF_031344075.1 of Clostridium aquiflavi. NCBI lineage: Bacteria > Bacillati > Bacillota > Clostridia > Eubacteriales > Clostridiaceae > Clostridium > Clostridium aquiflavi. Next base: position 14,011 of record NZ_JAVJAN010000042.1, on the reverse strand, counting down.
TGACATTATAAGTGAAAACAAAGTAACTAACGGTTGACTTACAAATGATAAAACAATTATTAAGAAAAAATCTTTTAAATATAATTTATTAAACTTAAAAGTTTGTTTTATATTAGGCTTAACTATTATTACATATATTATTGCAGGTATTATAAATAAAATCATATGATTTAAAAATAATTGCACTCTTATATCTGTTAAACCCATCATTAAATAAAAAATTCCTAAAAAATTAGTTCCTATTATTTCTCCTAATAGTATTATTAAAAAATATAAATTAGCTCTAAATGTTTTTTTCATATTTACACCTTTACTACAAATTATTAATTAGATTTATATTTTAGTGTATAAATAGTTGCCTCTTGGGAAAGAATTTATAATGAAGTAACTAACTTCAATATTTAATCGCCTCTCCCCCCATTTTATTTATATACCAAATTTTATTCCTATTGCTATTATAGATAGCAATAGGAATATTTTTTATCATAAATGTTTTAATTAAATATTAACATTATTTTAAAATGTCTTTTCTACTTCTCTCCTAATCATATCTAATGCAGCTATAGTCGCTGAGTTTCTTACTTTTGCTCTATTTCCCTTAAATACATATCTTTTAGCATATGCCTTTCCATTTATACAAATACCTATATATACTAATCCTACAGGCTTCTCAGCCGTTCCTCCACCAGGACCAGCAATTCCAGTCGTAGCTATTCCAATATCTGTTTTAGAAGTCTTAGATATGCCTTCTGCCATCTCAATTGCTACTTGTTCACTTACTGCACCATATTTATCTAATGTTTCTTTCTTCACATTTAATCTTCTTATCTTAGCTTCATTAGAATATGTTACTGCGCCTTCCATAAAAACTTCTGATATTCCTGGATAAGATACTAATTTACTTGCTATTAATCCACCTGTACATGATTCTGCACTAGATAAAGTTAATCCTTTATCTATTAGCATCTTTCCTAAAGCTTCTTCTATTGTTTCATTGTTAATTGAGTATATATTATCATTTAATCTTTCTCTTATATCATTTAATATAGGTTCTATTAATTTTAATCCTACACTCTCTTCATAAGATTTCGCAGTTATTCTTAACTCTACTTCTCCATCCTTTGCATAAGGTGCAACTGTTGGATTAGTTTGATAATCTATTATATCCTTTATTTTTTCTGCAACTGAACTTTCTCCAACACCTATAATTTTTATTACTTTAGAAACTAAAGTTGTATTAGTTTTATTATTTAGATATGGTTTTATGCTTTCCTCAAACATAGGTTTCATCTCATTTGGAGGTCCAGGAATAATAATCATTATTTTATCTTTTTCTTCTATAATAATACCTGGTGCTGTTCCGTTATTATTTTCAACCACAATTGATTCCTTAGGATATAATGCTTGCTTTAAATTATTTTTAGGCATATTCTTACCCATTGATTTAAAGTATTCTTCTATCTTTTCTTTTGATTTTTTATGTTCTACTAATTCTTTATCAAAATATTTTGATGCAACTTCTTTAGTCATATCATCATCTGTAGGTCCAAGTCCACCTGTTGTTATAACCAAATCACTTCTACTAAAAGCTAATTCAAATGCTTCTAAAATTCTTTCTTCATTATCTCCAACAACTTGCTGATTGTATACATCAAGACCTAATAAAGCTAATTCCTTAGATAAATATTGTGAATTAGTATTTAGAATATCACCTAATAATATTTCCGTTCCTATTGATATTATTTCAACTTTCATTTTATGCCCCTTTTATTAAAAATTTAAAGATTTTCTGTATGACTTCTATCATTCTTTGATAGAATGTTAAACTCATCTTTATCTCTTACTATTTTGGTCAATGAAGCTTGTCCGTATACACCCTTAAGTTCACCTTCAAATTCCGTAAAGTAACTCATTATAACTTTTAAAGCCATTCCATGAGTTACTATTAAAATATTTTTGTCATTTTCTTTTTCTAAAATTGATTCTAACTTCTTAAATGTTCTATTCTTTACATCTAAAAGAGTTTCACCATCAGTTCCTTTTACTTCATGATTTCCAGAAAACATTTCTTCTAAAAAATTGCTTTCTCCCATTTTAGGTAAATCTTTTATATATTTTCCTTCATATTCTCCAAACCCAATTTCTTTTAGCTCATCACAAGTTACTATTGGAATGTTATTAGGTTCTGATATAATTTTTGCTGTATCCAAAGCTCTTTTTATAGGACTTGCATATATAATGTCTATTTTTTCATTTTTTAATCTATCTCTTAAGCTCTTAGCTTGATTCAATCCTCTTTCTGTTAAAGGTGAATCCTTACTTCCTTGAAGTCTTCCTTCTATATTCCATTCTGTTTCACCATGTCTAGTTAAAAATAATGTTGTCATACTTAATCACTCTCCACACTGTATTTCATATAGTCTTATTTTACAATACTTACAACTTATATTCCACCTAGTACAAAGTGATTGAACTGCACTTTAATTAACAATTGATACTTAACAATGAACAAGTGTGGTTTAAAGTGGAAATCTCTATATTATTACATGTCTCTGTTTTAAATGTGTGTTGATATATGCAATAGGTAAAGTGGCATATATCAACACTCTGCTAAAACATAGCCTATTACATAAATAAAAACCACTTAACTGCAATATACATCACTGTTAAGTGGTCTTATAAAAATCTTATTTAAATTAATTTTCTGCAGTTTCAAGTAATGCTAAAGCTACTGCTCCTACAACACCTGCATCTGTTCCAAGTCCTGCTGGTACAATCTTAACTGATTCAGCCATTGATTTAAAACATCTCTTATCTACAACTTTTCTTACTGTATCAAATACAATATTTCCAGCTTTTGAAACGCCTCCACCAATTATTATTACTTCTGGATCAAAAATTGATACCGCATTTGCAACAGCTATTCCTAAATAATTTAATGCATTATCTATTATATCTTTACATACTGGATCTCCAGCAGCTGCTTCTACAAATACTTCATATGAAGTTATCTCATCATATTTTCTTAATGATGTTTCAACTTTACTTCCTATAGCTTCTTTACCTCTTTTTCCTATAGCTGTTCCTGATGAAGTTGCTTCTACACAACCAATATTTCCACAATTACATCTTGGACCATCAGGAGCTACAGTCATATGACCTATTTCTAATGCGTTTGATGTATGACCTCTATATATTTTTCCATCTAATATAGCTCCACCGCCTACGCCTGTGCTTACTGTAAAGAATAATACGTTTTTAGCACCTCTTCCTGCTCCAAACATAAATTCACCAATAGTAGCAACGTTTGCATCGTTATCTAAGAAAACAGGTACTTCAAACTTTTTACTTAGTGGATCTACTAAATTAAAGTTTTTAAATGGAAGATTAGGTGTATATATTATTACTCCCTTTTCTGCATCAAGTGGTCCTGGAGAGCCTATACCTATTGCCTTTACATCTTTATATGTAACTCCACCATCTTTTATTACCTTATCTACCGAGTCTATTATTCTATTTAATACAGGAATTTCTCCCTCGTGTGCATTAGTCGGAACTGTTGTTTGGCTAATAACTTCACCATTTAAATTTGATAAAGCTGTACTTATTTTAGTTCCTCCTAAGTCAACCCCTACTACAAATTTTTGCATAAATTTATCCTCCATACTGAATACTAATTGTTAATTTTTCTCACCGGTAACGGTTCTAATATATTTACATTATACTATAATATTTAGTGTAAAGGAATGTAAATTTAAAATCAATATTTTATTTTCTTTTATATGCACTTATAGAGTAACAACCATATGAGTTAAAACCCGCATCACTAATAGTAAATTTATTATCTTCAAGCATAGAATTAATAAATTTTATATTTTCCTTATTCTCTTCATTTATTCTTATTATAAAATCATCACCATGATCTACAATACTGAAATAATCAAAAATATTGCTATATTCACTTAATCCAAGGATTCCTGTAATATCCATACTATATGTTGACATCAATTACTTACCTCACATTTATTTTTTAATTTAGTTATTTATATAACTTATTATTCCTTTAATTAATTAATATTATTCTAATTATTAATATGTAAAAAGAGATATAAATACCATTATTTCCTGGTGCTTATATCTCTTTTAATTATGCTTTCAATTTATACTTTTACTTTTCTTCAGAGTTTAAATTCTCTATTATTTTATTTGCTTCCATTTCTGGAACCTCTTCATATCTTAAGAACTCCTTTTTAAAGCTTCCACTACCATGTGTAATAGATCTTAATTCAGTTACATATCTGCTTATCTCAGAAAGAGGAATTTCAGCTGTTATTTCTTGAGCTGAATCTTTTGGTTCCATTCCAATAATCCTCCCCCTCTTTTTGTTAATATCACCCATAACATCACCTGTATATTCATCTGGAACAGTTACTTGTAGTTTCATTATAGGCTCTAATAGTATTGGTTTAGCTTCTTCTAAACCCTTTTTATAAGCTACCGATGCAGCTACTTTAAATGCCATTTCTGATGAATCCACAGGGTGATATGATCCATCATGCAATGTAGCTTTAAGCCCTATAACTGGACATTTTGCAAGAACTCCATGTTCAATACATTCTCTTAAACCTTTTTCTACTGCAGGTATAAAGTTTCTCGGTACAGCTCCACCAACTACTTTATCTACAAATTCCAAATCTGTCTCTCCATCACTTCTAGGTTCAAATTTTATTACTACATCACCATATTGTCCATGTCCACCTGATTGCTTTTTATGCTTTCCTCTTACATCTGATGACGATTTTATAGTTTCTTTATAAGGAATTCTAGGTGCTTTTAATATAACATCTACACCAAATTTATTTTTAATCTTACTTGCAATTATATCTATATGTGTTTCACCAAGGCCTGATATGATTATTTCTGAACTTTCATTATCCCTAGTTATATCAAAAACTAAGTCCTCATCTTTTAATTTAGTTAAAGCTTGAGATATCTTCTCTTCATCACCTTTAGTCTTAGGAATCACAGACATTGAAATAACTGGAACAGGAAAATTCATTTTATCATATAATATTTTAAAGTTACTATCACATAAAGTATCTCCTGTATCTGTATATTGTAATTTAGATATAGCTCCTATATCTCCAGCTATAATTTTTTTAGTTGGCATTTGATTTTTTCCTCTAATGAAATACATATGAGAAAACTTTTCTAATTTATTTTTATTAGCATTTAATACATTACTATCTTCTGCTGCTGTTCCTGTCATAACTCTAAAGAATGATATTTTTCCTACGAATGGATCTGCAATTGTTTTAAATACCAAAGCTGAAAAAGGTTTATTTTCGTCAAGGCTTATAAACTCCTCTTCATTAGTTTCAATATTTAAAGCTTTTTGTGGAATTGCATATTCTGGGGATGGGAAACAATCAATTATATTATCAAGTAAAGTATCAACACCTATAACTTTTAATGAACTACCACACATTACTGGTGCAATTTCACCAGTAGCACACCCATTAATAAGGCCTTTATATATATCTTCATCACTTAAAGTTCCTTCACTAAAATACTTTTCAAGTAAAACTTCATCAGTTTCTGCTACTGATTCCATAATCATCTCTTTACATTCTTGTATTTTATTTTTTAAGTTTTCTGGTATATCTATTATTTGAGTTTTCTTAGTTTTAAGATTATATACCTTAGCTTCATTTGAAATAATGTTAACTACCCCTTCAAAGTCTCCCTCAGAACCAATGGGATATTGAATTGGAACTACACTCATACCAAATTTATCTTTAAGTGATTGCAAAACCTTATCAAAGCTAGAATTTTCCCTATCTAATTTATTTATAAAAAATGTTCTTGGCAATTTTATTTTATTACAATATTTCCAAGCTTTTTCTGTTCCTACCTTTATTCCAGATACTCCACTAACAACTATCATTCCTACATCTACAGCTCTCATGCCTTCAATATATTCGCCTTCAAAATCGTAATATCCAGGAGTATCAACAATATTTATTTTCACATCATTAACTTCAATTGGTGCTACAGAAAGTGAAATTGTAAGCTTTCTTTTTTTCTCTTCTTCATCATAATCTAAAGTAGTTGTTCCATCTTCTATATTTCCTAATCTATCAATTATATTAGAATAGTATAAAATAGCTTCAACCAAAGAAGTCTTTCCTGTACCGCTATGACCCATTAACCCTATATTTCTTAAGTTTTTAATATTATAACTTCTCATAAATTCATAGCCAAACCTATAAGTTTCCTTAGGAGTTGGCTTTCACCTGCCTTTCCTTTAAATACTTATTATCTTAAATATATTATTCAATAATATATTTAAAAACTCCTTTTTTATTTTTTGAAACATTCAGAATATTTTATTTTTTCTGACTAATACTTAAAATATATCAATTATTAAATATATATTTATAAATTTCAAATACTATACATAAAGTTTTATATATTATAAGTATTAAATTTATCCTTAGATAATGCTATAATAAAGCTTATGAATTTCAAAAATAAACTATACGGGGGAAATTTCGTAAATGATGAGTAAATTTAAATTAAAAAGTAATTATAATAGATTGCTTTTTTTAACTTTTGTAATAGCTTCAATCAGCTTAATAGCCTTTATATTATTTAAATATCCTCATGTAGGTGTAGCTGATCAAGGTGACTTTGATAGAGTTATGAATGCTTCAGGAATATCTTTGCTTGATTCTGATAAAAACAATCCTAATTTCGTTAGATTTTATGATTATATAGTGAGTAATTATAAAATATCTAATTTTTTCAAAACTATTATTGGGTCCATTATTGGATCTAGTATTGGATTTTTAATTTTAATTATAAGTATCTTTTGCAAACTATTTAGTAGCAATATTTTTAAAACTGAATATTTAGCAATAGCTTATAGTATTATTTATATTCTTTCTATATTTATAATATTAAAATATTTAAATATAAAAAATAGCTTAAATCTAACTTTTATAGGAGTTTTAAGTTTATTTATGTTATTTGATGGGAATTATATAATTTGGTTTAATAGTTTCTATGGTGAACCTATGATGTTATGTACATTATTATTACTTATTGCTTCATTTTTACATTACATAAACTATAAATATGTAAAAAAAGATAATGATAAGATAATGTCAAAAATAGTATATATATTGCTAGCTACATTTTTATTTTTAGGTTCAAAAATGCAAGTAGTAACTGCTGTACCATTTTTAATGATATTATTATTAAAAATAATTTTAGACAATAAACAATATCTTTCTAAGAAAAACTTTGTATCAATAATAATTTCCTTATGCTTAATTATGTCTTATCCTCTTGTTTTCAATGCCTTCAATGGAAATATAAGCAATGACACACAATATAATTCTGTATTTTACGGTGTACTTAATGGTTCTAAAACTCCAGAGCAAGATTTAATTGATTTAGGACTTAATCCTGACATGGCTTCAGAGGCTGGAAAACATTCTTATTTAAGTGATGAAGAATATGTAAAATACATTCCAAGAACAGAAATAACTAATAATGAATTTTATGGGAAAATAGGAAACTCTAAATTAGCTAAATTCTATATAACCCATCCTTTAAGACTTATAGAAGGAATGCAATATACTGCAAGTAAAGCTTTTGATACAAGCACCTTATTAGGAAAAACATCAATAGAATATAGTTCTGAACCAACAATTGATTTTAATAGATTTACTACTTGGTCAGACTTTAAAGAAAATTATTTACCTAAGAATTTATTATTTATAATTTCAGTATTTTTAATAATTTTTGTATATAGTGGCTGGCTTTATTTAAGAAATAAAAATAATGGAGAGCTAAAAAATAAGATATTTTTAATATGGACTATTATGTTTATAGCTGCTATTCAGTTCCCTATGCCTTTTGTAGGAAATGGTAGAGCTGATACTGCAAAACAATTATTCTTATTTAATTTTATTTTTGATCTTTTATTGATAATAACTGTTTCTTATACATTCTCAAAAATAACTGATATATTTTCGAAGAAAAGATAATAATTTGAGCTTACTTTAATTTAACTATATATTTATAATTCTCTATTTAAATATTAATTAATATATGCGATAGGTAACATAGCATTGTAATTGGACTATACTTATTTTAGTGTTCTTACGTTCAATTACTCTGTCCAGTTTTATTTATTTATATATCAACTCTTAAATATATAGTTAAAAATATTATGTTACATAGGAGATTTACTATTCATGAAAAAATTAAATTGCAGAAAATTGTTTTCTGATAGAGTTTCAATATTAAAGCTTTTTATTATTGTTGCTATGTTAGTAAAAACCATTCTTTTCATATCCATTCTTAATATAGATACTGCTGATAGAATATTAAAGAAAAATTTAAGTTTTAAATTTGCGATTATTTATCTTGCATTTATTCTTTTATTTTATTCATTTGGTTATCTATTTTCAAAGAATAAACAAACTATCTTTTATATTATATTAAACTCACTATATACCATACTATTAATAGCAGATTTATCTTACTTTAGAGCTAATAGAGATTTATTAGGATTAAAAAATATTTTCTTTGAAAATACATTTAACCCTTTACAACATTCACTTATTAATTTAAGACCTGTTGATTTTATATTCATTGTAGATGTTATATTATTGTTAACTTGGATCATTAAAAGTAATATTGAAAATAATAATAAAAGAAGTTTTAAAAAGTTTTTTGCTACAATGATAATTTCAGTATTTATGATTATAGGATCATGCATATGTGTTGATGCCCTTCAATTGGGTGAATTTGGTGATAGCATAATTTTTAATCAATGGACAACCTTAATGGAGGTAAAAGCCCCTGGCCCTTTAGGATATCATATAGTAGAAGGTACAAGATCAATTAATAAGTATTTTAACGATAAACCTTCTAATGAAGATAAAAAAGCAATTGAAGATTGGTTGACCTTTAATAAAGAAAATATTGAAGACAATGAATACAAAGGATTATTTAAAGGAAAAAATGTTGTATTTCTTCAGATAGAATCTTTAGAAAACTTTGTTATAAATCAAAAAACAAATGGCAAAGAAATAACACCATTTTTAAATAAACTAGCTAGTGAAGGTTTATATTTTAATAACTTCTATGAACAAAATAATGCAGGAAATAGTATAGATTGTGATTTTATGATCAATACCTCTATGTATCCATTAGGAAATAAAATAACTGCTTTAAATTATGGAGAAAATGTTTATCCTAATTCGCTTCCAAGAATTCTACAAAAAAATGGATACCTTACTATATCATCTCATGCTGAATTGCCAAATGAATTTAATTGGACTGAATTACATAAAAATAGTTTTGGAGCTAATGAACTTTGGACTATTAATGATTACGTTTATGAAGAAAGTGTTGGATACGGATTATCAGATAGAAGCTTCTTAAGTCAAACTGCAAATAAACTTAAAGATATAAAGCAACCATTTTTTATTCAACTTCCTACTTTATCTAATCATGGACCTTTTGATTTAAATGAAAAATATAGACAATTGAACTTACCTGATGAAGTTAATGATAGTTACTTAGGAGGATATTTCGAAAGTGTATTATATACAGATAATCAATTAGAAATGTTTTATAATAAATTAAATGAGTCTGGGCTACTAAATGATACTGTATTGGTTATTTATGGGGATCATACAGGTGTTCATAAGTATTATAATGAAGATATTCAAGACATTGACTATGAGAACAATTGGTGGGATGAAGTTGATCATAAAATTCCATTAATAATCTACTCTAAAGATATGCAACATAAAATTATAAATAAGACAGGTGGACAAATAGACATACTTCCAACAATATGTTACTTATTAGGTATTGATGATAATTTGTATAGAGATTCTACTATGGGCAGAATTTTAGTTAATACTAATAGAGATGCAATAACTATAAAAGGAAATCATATTATAGGAAATGTTAAACCACCAGATGAAGAACATGTTTCAAAAGCATATGAGATAGGTGAAAAAATTATAAAAACTAATTATTTTAATCATAAATAAGAACAAAAGTTGCTAAACCACGCTTTTTAGTTGAGAGTAAATAATTAAGAATTGAGAGTTTTTTTAATTTTATAATTTTATGTACAATAACAAAAAGGATGTTGAAATATTCAACATCCTTTTTGTTATTGATTATATTTTAAATATGTGTTGATCTATGCAATAGGAAAAGTGGCATTGTAATTGGACTTTGAGAATAGTTAATGAGTATTGTCACATCATCATACCTACTCCTGGTCCTAATGGTAATTTAAATATAAACCAAACTATTAATAATAGACTCCATCCAATTAAGAATACTAATGAATATGGTACCATTGTTGATATAAGAGTTCCTACTCCACTCTCTTTATCATACTTTTCTGAGAAAGCAACTACTAACGCAAAATAATTCATAAGAGGAGAAATAATATTAGTTGTAGAATCTCCTATTCTATATGCCATTTGAGTTAATTCTGGTGAGTAATTTAATCCCATTAACATAGGTACAAATATAGGTGCCATAATTGCCCATTTAGCTGATGCAGATCCCATAAATAGATTTATGAATGCAGCAACTACTATAAATCCTAATAATAAAGGTATGCCTTGTATTCCTGTAGATTGTAAGAAGTTAGCTCCTTTTACAGCTATTATTGTTCCTAAATTACTATGTGCAAAGTACGCAACGAATTGAGATGCAAAAAATACTAATACTATATATCCACCCATTGCCGCCATACTTTTTCCCATTAAATCAATAACTTGCTTGTCATTTTTAATTGTTCCCGCTCCAACACCATATGCAATACCTGGTATTAAAAATACTATTGCAATTATAACAACTATAGAATCCATAAATGGTGATTTTAAAATCTCTGCTGTTTCTGGATTTCTTAGTATTCCGTTAGATGGAACAACTAATATTGCTAATAAAATTAAAGTTAATACAAATGCAATACCCGCAAATAATAAACCTCTTTTTTCTTCTTTACTAATCTTTATAACTTCTTCTTTTTCTTCTTCACCCTTATATTTTCCAAGTCTAGGTTCAACTATTTTTTCAGTAACTATTGTACCTAAAATTGTTATAAGGAAAGTTGATACTATTAGAAAGTACCAGTTTGATGTAATTTGAACATCATATCCAGCTTGAGATATTTTAGCTGCTTCTGTTGTAATTCCTCCTAATAAAGCATCAGTTGGTCCTGGTAATAAGTTTGCACTGAATCCACCTGAAACACCAGCGAATGCTGCTGCAATACCAGCTAAGGGATGTCTACCAAAACTCCTGAATATAACTGCTCCTAATGGTATTAACACAACATATCCTGCATCAGAAGCTATATTAGAAACTACCCCAGCAAATACAACTACCATAGTTATAAATCTTTTTGGTGTACTTGTTACTAATTTTCTTAATAATGTTGAAATTAAGCCACTACCTTCCGCAACTCCAACGCCTAATAATGCAATTAATACTGTTCCCAATGGTGCAAAACTTGTAAAGTTATTAATTGCACTTGTGAACATATATCTAATTCCTTCTGGTGTTAAAAGACTCACTACTCCAACAGTAAATTCTTTTAATTCCATAGTGGTTCTATCAATTCCTTCATAACTTACACTAACCCCTGCTAAATAAGCAATGTGTGATATTATCATTAAGGCTGCACAAAATATTACAAATAATGTAGTAGGATGCGGAAGTGCATTACCTATCTTTTCCACCCATGTAAGTATCCCAGACTTACGTTTATTGTTTTCCATAAGTTCCTCCTTGGTAAAATGTAAAAATCATTTTTTTAATTTAAGAAATTTTTATATACATATATATTCATTATATTATTAAATCATATTTTTATCAATAAAATTACCTCGGATTTGATAAAAAACAGTGATAAAAAGTATAAATTTTTAATATTATAGCATTATTTTGATTTTTTTTGCATTTAAAAAATTCATTTTTGCAGTTTTTCCTAAAAATAAAAGCTTTAAGATTAAACTTTTATTTTTTTAATCTTAAAGCTTTTATTTTATTTGTTATTAAAATTCCAAATGTACCTCCACATGTATCAATCAACACATCTCTAAAAGCACCTTCTCTTCCTGGCACAAATACTTGATGTATTTCATCAGAACAAGCATATAAAAATACTAACATCATTCCTAATAACCTTATTTTTTGTCTAGTATATTGAATTTCTAAAACATTTAATATTAATATACCTAATATCATATATTCCAAAAAATGTGCAATTTTTCTAACAATAAAATTAGCTAATTCTCCAAAGATACTATTCATATTTATTCCTAGTTGCGTTAATATCATAATTGCTAAACTACTTTGTTTATCAGATACAACTGCTGGTTGATTAGACATAACAAATATAATAATCATCCATAATATTAACAAAATCCAGTTAATTGCTTTTCTTTTATCAAATGTACTTTTAATTTCTTTCATTAGTCACTCCATTACATTATATTTAATATAAGACTATGCTTATAAATATGTGTTGATATATGCAATAGGCAAAGTGGCGTTCAATTACTCAGTCCAATTTGTTTATGCATATATCAGCACTTTACTAAAACATAACCTTATATTATTATACACCAAGTATAATTGTATTAAAATACTTTACTATATATTGCTGAATCTAGCTTATTCACACATATATTTATTTATGTAAGCTAATGATTCTTCTAATAATTCATGACCTTTTTCTAAGCCTTCAACCTTTAATTCCAAATTACAAACTCTTTGATCCACTTGATGCATTAAATCCTTTATATCATGTAACAATTTTGCTTCATATGTTACTTGAACACCATCACTATCTATAAATACCTTTTCTGGTGGTGCACCACATTTAGTACATTTTGCGTATATATCATCATTATCTAAATCCTTAAAAACTTTAAATTTACTATTATTACATGATGAACAGCTTGATAATATTTTAAAATCATAACTATTATTATCATAGTAGTACTCTTTATTACATTCACTACATACTAATTTTATTTTATTATCTTTGCTATTTATATAAAATTTATTTCCACTACATCCGTCTTTTTCACACACAATAGTTCTAACCATATAACTTCACTCCCTATTTTTAATAAATCATTTCCTTATAAATTTAATATGTTATTTGCCAATAAAATATTACTAAAAGTCTTATTTATAATAAGTAAAATATCAATACTGTTTTAAAATAATAGCTATTAATGTTAGTTAACAGTTTATTTCATAAGTCTGAAATTTTCTTACTTAAAAAATCTATAATTTTAATCATATATAAATAAAATAATTTATTAATAAATTTACTATTATATGAACAAACTATTATTGCTATATGTTTAAATACTACTTTTTAATATCAATCTTTATCTGCATTAAATAAATTATATGTAATAAGGAGTGATCATATGAAAAAAATATTAATTATAATTACAAGTTTATTCTTAGCAATATCTTTAACATGTTGTAATAATAAAAGTGCGTATAAAGATGGAATCTATATAGGTGAAGGTAATATGTATTCAGATGGATATGATGATGTTACTGTAAATGTTGAACGTGGTAAAATAGTAGATATAGTCATTCGTCATTTAGATACTAATGGAAAAGAAATTAATTATGAAGAATGGACTGGAGAAAATATCAATGGAAAAACAAATCCTAATATACAAAAATATAGAGCTGATACAATAAAAGAAGTATTAGCTAATCAGTCAGCAGATATAACTATCATTAATGACATTAATGATATATCTTCTAATTGGAAAGTAGCTATAGCAGATGCTCTAGAAAAAGCAAAAAAATAAGCTATGAATATTCATAGCTTATTTCTATTAAATGGTGGAGATAAAGAGATTCGAACTCTTGACCCCCTGCGTGCAAGGCAGGTGCTCTCCCAACTGAGCTATACCCCCATAAA